>JBOGSE010000569.1:0-11786 GCA_050694895.1 bacterium
GGCGTGACGCTGGAGACTCCGGAGAGCTTCCAGTGGATGCCGACGTTTGCGGGCATCGGCCCCAAGGAGGAGTTTGAATTGTTCCAGTACCTCAACGCTCCCGCGCCGAACGAGCCCGGCATCATCGACTTCCTCCGGCACACGGCCATGAACGCGTATGTCTCCTCCGAACGAGTCCGCGACGCGGTGAGCAAGTACAAGGGTGGCATCGACTATCCGAATACGCGCTTTGGCTATGGGATGAAGCTCATCGCCCAGATGATCGCGGGGAAGCTTCCCACGAGGGTCTACTTCGCCTCGCTTCACGGATTTGACACGCACGCGTCGCAGAAGGCCACCCACGACCGGCTCCTGGCGGAGCTTGCGACGGTTGTCGACGCTTTTCACCGGGATCTTGAGGCGCAGGGGAATGCCGACCGCGTGCTGGTGCTGGCCTTCTCGGAATTCGGCCGGCGCGTGGCCGAAAACGGAAGCGCTGGGACCGATCATGGGACGGCTGCTCCCATGTTTCTGTTCGGGAAAGGGCTCAAGGGTGGACTCTATGGGGACCACCCTAGCCTCACGAACCTCGAGCAGACCGGTCCGGCCAAAGGGGAACTCAAGCACGCGATCGACTTCCGGGCCGTGTATGCGACGGTTCTCGATCGGTGGCTGGGAGCGGATCCGAAAGTCGTGCTGGGGTCGGACTTCGAGCGCGTGCCATTCCTCCAGTAATCCCAGACTCACCGCACAGTTGATTATGGCGGGGCAGATGTCCCGCCATCGTGCTTTCCACGTTGAGATCGTCCCGGCGAATAAACTACGAGGAAGTGCGAGGAGTCTATCAGGAATGGAGGGCTGGGAATGAATCCCTTGAGCCCAACCAGCGCCAGGAGCGAATGCGATGTCAGCGCACACCCTCGCAAAATTCGTCCCGACCGCAACCGACCCGTGGGATCGAGCCAAGGCGGCCCATCTGCTCAACCGCACGGGTTTCGGCGGCCGGCCCGATGAGATTGACCGCGTCATGCGTCTGGGCATGGACGTGGCCGTGGACGAGCTTATCGATTCCGGCCGCTTCCCCGAGAATTTCCCACCGCCCGATTACACCAACGTGCGCGCCGCGTGGGAGGCCTACGCCCGGCTGATCCAGATGCGGGCTCCCGAGCGCGAGCGGTTTGAGGCGAACATCGCGGCGCAGCGCGCCGACAACCAGAAGTTTGTAGAGCTCCGCGAGTGGTGGGTCACGCGGATGATTCAGACCCCGCGGCCGCTGCAGGAGAAGATGGTCCTGTTCTGGCACGGGTTGCTCGTGTCCGGCAAGCCCGATGTACAACAGTCGGAATTCCTCCTGATCCAGAACGAGTTGTTCCGGCGAAATGCCTTCGGGAACTTCAAAGACCTGATCGTCGCCATCAGCAAGGATCCGGCGATGCTCCGCTACCTAGACAACAACCTCAACCGCCGGGGCCGGCCCAACGAGAACTACGCCCGCGAGCTGCTCGAGCTCTTCACGATGGGCATCGGCAACTACACCGAACGGGACATCAAAGAGGCGGCGCGGGCGTTTACCGGGTGGACATACCGCAACTTCGAGTTCTACTTCGACGCGCAACAGCACGACGATGCCGCGAAAACTTTCCTCGGGCGCACCGGCAATCTCGACGGCGGCGACGTGATCGACATCATCTTCGAGCAGCCGGCGACGGCCAAGTGGGTTCCCCGCAAGCTCTTCGAATTCTTCGGATACCTGCGCCCGGAGGAGAGCCTGGTCGACGAGATGGCCGAGCTGTTCCGCCGGCGGAACTTCGAGGTGGCGCCGCTGGTCCGCGCGATCCTGTCGTCCAGCGCGTTCTATTCGCCCACGGCGATGCGCACACAGATCAAGAGCCCTTCACAGCTGGTCATCGGCACGGCGCGGCTGCTGGAGCCTGATGCCGCGGCGATCCCGGTCCTGGTCCGCGCGATGGACCTCATGGGCCAGGCGCTCTTTATCCCGCCAAACGTCGGCGGGTGGCCGCGGGGAGAGGGCTGGATCACGACGTCTACGATCCTCCACCGGTACAACTTCTCCGGTCTCGTGCTCACGGGTGGGATGCCGGGGATCGCGCGGCGGCCCGCGAGCCGCCCGGCGGTTCCCCCCGGCGCGCAAAAGCTCGTGGACGGCGCCGGCACGGCCGGTGAGGTCACAAACCGGCTGGTGAACGCGATGGCGGCGGGAACGCTTGCCGATGAGCGAAGGAACGCGCTGATGCGGGCTCTGGGAGCCGCCTCCGCGCAGGCGCCGTTCGTGCGGGACGGGGCGGCTACAGACGCGAAGCTGCGCAGCGCCCTGCACCTGCTGATGTCCAGCCCCGAATATCAGATGGCGTGAGGAGCCGACGATGAGCCAGGGCATGACCCGACGCGAGTTCGTCCAGAAGGGCCTCACGATCGTGGCCATGGGAGCGACCGCACCGTCGTTCCTCACGCGCACCGCGCTGGCCATGAACAACCCGTTCGACATCGCCCAGGTGACCAGCCGGCCAGGCGTGCCGGACGACAACGTGCTCGTCGTCGTGCAGATGGGCGGCGGCAACGACGGGCTGAATACGATCGTCCCGTTCACCAACGACGCCTATTACCGGGCGCGGCCGGCGCTCGCGATCCCGCGCAACGACATCATCCAGGTGTCCGGTGATCTCGGTTTGCACCCCCGAATGACGAAATTCAAGGAAATGCTCGACCGGGGTGTCGCCGGGGTCATCCAGGGTGTCGGCTATCCCAACCCCAGCCGGTCGCATTTCAAGTCGATGGAGATCTGGCACACCGCCGACCCCGAAGGCCGCGTCCTGCAGGTGGGCTGGATAGGCCGGTACTTCGACAGCAAGTGCCCGGTGTGTGTCGAGCCGACCGCGGGGGTCAACATCGGTCCCTCGATGCCGCTGGCCATGCGGGCGTCGGGCGGGCAGGGCGTGACGCTGGAAAACTCCGACGCCTTTCAGTGGATGCCCAGCCTCGACGGCGTCGGCGCGCGCGAAGAGCAGGAACTGTTCAAGTTGCTGAATGCGCCCGCGCCGAACGAGCCCGGGACGATCGACTTTCTCCGGCACACGGCCATGAACGCCGTGCTGTCGAGCGAGCGCGTGCGCGAGGCCATCCGCCAGTACAAGGGCGGGATCGACTATCCAAATAACCGGTTTGCCGGCAGCATGCGTCTGATCGCGCAGATGATCGCCGGGCGCCTGCCCACGAAGGTCTACTACGCGCACATGACGGGCTTCGACACGCACGCCAATCAGGTGGGCCCGCACAATACCCTGTTGGAGCAGCTGTCGGCAGGGGTCGACGCCTTCTACCGCGACCTCGAAGCGCAGGGGAACGCCGACCGCGTGCTGGTGCTGGCGTTCTCGGAGTTTGGTCGCCGCGTAGCGGAGAACGGCAGCGGGGGCACCGATCACGGCGTTGCGGGGCCGATGTTCGTGTTCGGCAAGAAGATCAAGCCCGGATTCCACGGCAGCCAACCGAGCCTCACCGACCTGACGGACGGCGACCTCAAGCACAGCATCGACTTCCGATCCATCTACGCCACCGTGCTCGACAAGTGGCTGGGCGCCGACCCGGCCAAGATCCTGGGATCGGAGTTCGAGCGGGTGGCGTTCCTGACGTAGCCGAGGACGGCGCTTGATGTCCCACCTCCCTTCTCTGTACAATAGGTCTGTACAGGAGGGATGCCGGGATGGCGGTTCAGGTCACATACACTAGGGCGCGGGCGAACTTCGCGCGGCTCTGCGACCGCGCGGCGACGGACCGAGAACCCATCATTATCACCCGTCGCGGTGCGCCGCAGGTCGCTCTGATCGCTGCCGACGAACTCTCAGGTCTGGTCGAAACGGCGCACCTCCTGCGGTCGCCCAGGAACGCAGTGCGCCTGCTGAAGGCCCTGGAGCGCGCCCTTCGAGGCAGAAGAGCGCCAAAATCCATCGCGGCACTGCGGCGCCAGTTGGGCCTTGAGAGCCGCCTCTGAGCACGAAACCGGGTGGCGAGAGAACCCCGTCGCGAAACGGTCTTTCATCCCGAATTCGTAGAGGACCTCCGCTACTGGGTCGATACTGACCGACGGATCGCCCTCCGCGCCTTTGATCTCATCGAAGCGATTGCGCGAGATCCCTTTGGAGGCATCGGCAAGCCTGAGCCGCTCAAGCATCTAGCGCCCGGGACCTGGTCCCGTCGGCTCACTCAGGAACATCGCATCGTCTACCTGGTCCGCGAGAACCGGATAGACTTTCTGCAGGCGAGGTATCATTACTGATGGGTCTCTCTAAGATGAGCGCGTTCGCGCTGGAGGTTGCGCGTGAAGCCGGCGAGCTGGTCATGCGCATCCTGCCCGAGGCCGCCGCGGGAAAAGATGTCCGCTACAAGGGGCCCCTGGACCTCGTCACCCGCGCCGATCATGAAGCCGAACGCCTGATCGCCTCGCGGATTCGCGCGCGGTTTCCGCACCACGGCGTACTCGCCGAGGAGGGGACCAGCGCGTCTGGGGAGGCGCGCTGGCTGGTGGATCCCGTGGACGGGACGGGGAACTTCGCCCACGGGTTCCCGCTGTTTGCGGTCTCGATTGCCTTTGAAGATCGTGGGGTGGTGCAGTGCGGCGTCGTTGCGGTCCCGCCTCTACGCGAATACTTCGTGGCCGAGCGCGGCGGCGGAGCGTATCTGATGGTCGAGCGGGCCGCCCCGGTCAGGCTGTCGGTATCGCCTGTTGACGAGATCGGATCCGCGCTGATCGCGACCGGGCTTCCGGGCGAACCTGCCCGCTCCACACACATCGCGACGCTCCCCCACATCATGCGTGGCGCTATGACGCGCATCACGGGGAGCGCGGCCGTGAATCTCGCCTACGTCGCGGCCGGACGGCTCGATGCGTTTTGGGAACCCGGACTCAACTCGTGGGATGTCGCCGCGGGCATCCTGCTGGTCGAAGAAGCTGGCGGCCGCGTCACCGACCTGGCCGGACTGCCACTACGGGCCCCCGGCGGTGATGTGCTGGCCACGAACGGGGCCCTTCACGCCAGAATGCTCGAGCTGGTTCGCCGCTAAGACGTTCGAGCCTCGATCATCGGTGCCGCCGGACGCATGCGCGGCGCACGCCCCAGGCCCACGGCAACGCCGAGCAACAAGCCGGCGCCGACGAGAATCGGAAGCGCGTATGCCACCCCGTAGGCGACCATCGTGGCCCGGTACCGATCGCCCGCCATGCTGAACAACGCCCGGTCGCCGATGGCCACAACCGCCATATGGGTAGTCACGATCAGCGGGGCTGCCAGCAGCACCACAACGGACCAACGACGAGTTGTCGGAAGAGAGGCAAGCCCCCACGGAGCCACGGCCGCGCTATTCGGGGCCGCCGGCGCGCGCCGCTCTCGCAGGATGTGCCAGATGCGAAAGAGGACGGTCATGGCAACGAGCCCGGCGGCGACCGGAAATGTGCGGAGCGCATCTTCGAGGTCGACGGGTAACCAGCCGAGCCTCCGCGGAAACTCCGCCAGGCGCTCGTTCAGAAGGCTCTGCTGTGCACGGAGTGCCTCGATCGTGGCGCGGTTATGCTCCTGGCGGCCCTTCCAGGCCGCCGAAGCGGCAACCAGCCTCTCATCGAGGTCGCGCAGCCCGTCTTCAATGGCCCGCATCGCATCGCCGGCGCGCGCGGATGCGGTGCCGAAACGGGCGTTCGGCCCCTGCCACCCAATCCAGAAGGTCTGCTGGGCGCCGAACGCCTCTTGCAGGATCTGATTCAAGCCCATGATCTCGCGACCGACGGCCTGACCGGCACGATAGGCGTCTTCGGCTTCCATGGGAGGATGTGTCAACAGGCGCAGCGGCTCGAGCTTCATCTCCAACGACAGGCTCAACGCGTCGATGTGGCGCCCAATCTCCCGCCGGATTGCCTCTTCGACAAGCACGTCCTCAACACCAGATGGACCCCCGGGGTTCGCGTCGCGTGGAACGCTGAGAGGCGCCTTGTAGGGATTCCCACCTGGCCCGACTGCGGCCTGTCCGCGTGCCACCAGATCGGCGATTCTGTTCCCAAGAATACCCGGCGCTGCGTCCAGCGAGCGGCGGAACTCCGCGGTCCCAGCCAGAACGGCCGCGGTCGCGGTCAACGCCTCTTCGGCCGAGCTGATTCGCTGCTCGGCGTCGGCGACCGCGCCGGCGATCGCGGGTATGGCCGCACGGACCTGAACGAAGGGAAGCAGCGCGAGATAGACTGTTCCAACGGCAACGAGGACGGCGCCCATCAGCGTCATTCGGGGCGTCTACGACGGGGCATAGGCCCACACCTTGTAAAATTTGTTGAGGACGTTTTTGTTGATAAGCCTCCTGTGGCGGCGAATCAGCTCGCGCAGCGAACGGGACGCGCGGCCGGATTCGTACACCTGCCGGTTCTGTGTGGCCGCGTCCAGCAGAGCGTTGATCTCCGAGGCGGTCAGGTTTCCCAAGTCGAGCAACTTGCTCGCCGTCTGCCCGGCCTCGTCGAAGGTTAGGGCTTCCGCCATCCTTCTGATCAGGACCGCGCGCATCTCCTCGGCCAGACGGTCGTTCTGGTGCGCGATACTCAGGACGATGCGGAAACACGCTTCCTTCACACGCGTCGCGTCCAGACGTATGGCCTGATATCTGGCCAGGAAGCCGACGGGGTTTCGTCCCGCGTTGATAGGCACCATGATGGGTCCGCGGGCATGGGCAATGCCGATCTCCTGATGGGTCCAATCGGACGCGTCGAACGCGTCGGTGAGCAGGGCGAGGAAGACGTCGCAGGCCTGCAGCTGTCTGAGGATCTCATCTTGCCATTGAACGCTGGGCTTGATGTCCTCATGCGCCAGGAAGCAGTCGACGCCGTACTCCGCCAGTTCCCGCTTCAGGCCACCGGCCAGTTCGCGGTCTTGGTGCGCGTAGCTGAGGAACGCCGCCACGGCCATCGAGGGCCCTCCCGGATCCTGAATCTGCTCCCGGCAGGTGGTAATTGGCGCAGGCGAACGCCAGCCCTGTTCAGGCTTGACCGCGAGACTGGGAGAGGGGTAGTCTCGGGTATAGACCGACGCGTCGGTCTACCTGGCTGGGTCCCGGCCAAGAGGTGACTTGTGGCCCGCTCTGCTGCTGATTCATCGACCCGCGACCGGCTGCTCTCCGCGGCGATGGAGGTCTTTGCTACCCGGGGATACCACGGGGCGGCCGTGGACGACATCGTCGCGGCGTCGGGAACATCCAAGGGCGCCTTCTATCACTACTTCCCGAGCAAACAAGGGATATTTTTGACGCTGCTGGATCAACTTGCCGAAATGGTGGCCGCCACCGTTGAAGCCGCGATCGGCCACGAGCAGGGGGCCCTGGCGAAGGTCGAGGCCGCGCTCCGGGTTGTGCTCGAGGTCGTGTCGTCGCAGCGGGACCTCGCGCGCATTCTGCTCATCGAGGCGGCCGCCCTTGGTCCGGCATTCGAGCAGAGCAGGCTTGGGATCCACCGTCAGTTCGCGGCCCTGATCCGGCGTCACCTCGACCGAGCGGTGGAGGAGGGCGCGATTCCGCCTCAGGACACGCAGATCCCGGCGACGGCATGGATCGGCGCCATCAACGAGGTCATCACGCAGCATCTGGCGGCGGGCGGTGACCTGATGACCTCGGTCCCGGCGCTGCGCACCATGTTGTTGCGAAGCATTGGTGCGAAGGTGGTCAATGAAACGGCATAGCGCGGTTGAATCCGACCCGCGCGCTGGCGACATCGTTGCGCGGCTGAGGCGCGCGGCCGACGTGGCAGCTCAGAAGGCGCGGACATTGCGCCATCCGATCCTGGCCTGGGCGACGATGAGAATGTCCCCGCTCGATCCGATCGAGGCGTTCGGTCGCAGCCGCGCGTCGCACCGCGTGCTCTGGTTGCGCCCCGACGAGCGGTTTGGCCTGGCCGGCCTGGGCTCTGCCTGGGCATTCTCGGGCGGCGGTCAGGGTCGTTTCGAAGAGGCCGCCTCCGCCTGGGGCGCCTGCGTTGCCGATGCCGTCGGCGACGACGCCAATACGGGCGCGGTCGCAGCGGGCCCGCTTGCGCTCGGAGGATTTGCCTTCGCGGCCGACGGATCTCCGCGCGCGGCATGGAATGGATATCCGGGCGCGCGACTCGCGGTGCCGGCGCTCTGCATCTGCACTGCCGGCGACTCGTGCTGGGTGACGCTTGCGCTTATGGTCGGCACGGATGGACATGCGGAGGTCGACGATGCGGTGGCGCATCTCCGGTCGATCACCAATCCCCCAGAGCGCGCAGATGACATCACCATCGACGCGGACGGCGTTGCGCCGGTGCTGGAAGAGGTTCCCACACCCGACCGCTGGAAGGCGACCGTTGAGCGCGGAGCCCAGGCCGCGCGGGACGGCCTGCTGAGAAAGGTTGTGCTCGCCCGCGCGCTCAACGTGCGCGGGATCCGCACCGGTCCCGCGGCGGCGCTGCGCGCGCTACGCGCGGACTATCCCGGTTGCGCGGTCTTTGCGGTTGCGCGAGGGGACCGGTGCTTTCTCGGTGCGACGCCCGAGCGGCTGCTATACATACAGGCGGGCCGCGTGAGCACGGCGGCGGTGGCGGGATCCGCGCCGCGTGGGTCAACTCCGGACGAAGACCGTCGGTACGGCGAGGCGCTCCTCAGAAGTCCCAAGGAGCGGCTCGAACACGCCGTGGTCGTCGACGTGATCCGGGAGGTGATCTCCGAGGCCTGCGATGAGATCACCCCGGCGACCTCGCCCACCCTGCTCAAGGTCGCGAACATCCAGCACCTGGTGACGCCGCTGGCCGGTCGCCTGCGCGAGCGACTGAGCGTGCTTGAACTGGCCGGACGGCTCCATCCTACTCCCGCCGTAGGAGGATTCCCGCGCGACCGCGCGCTGCGCTGGATCAACGACCATGAGAAGCTGGAGCGCGGATGGTATGCGGGGCTGGTCGGATGGGTCGACCGGCAGGGCGACGGCGAGTTTGCCGTGGCAATACGCTCTGCCCTGGTGCACGGCAACCAGGCGCTGCTCTTCGCGGGCTGCGGTATCGTGGCGGAGTCAGACCCGGATCAAGAGTACGCGGAGTCGTGGTTGAAGTTTCGGCCGATGCTGGCGGGGCTGCGCGTCGAGGGTGCGGCCGGGGCACCGGCGGCGGGGCGTGCAGGGCGAAGCCGGGAAGGTTCGCCGTGAATCCCCAGGATGTGACGTACGCGTACATCGGCGCACTCATCGATGAGTTCGCGCGCTCGGGCATCGCGCATCTGTGTCTGTGTCCCGGCTCGCGCTCTACTCCGCTCGCGCTCTGCGCCGCCCGGCATCCGGGCATCCGCACCTGGACATTGATCGACGAACGCTCGGCCGCGTTCTTTGCGCTCGGTCTGGCCAAAGCCTCACGGACGCCGGTCGCAGTGCTGTCCACCTCGGGCACGGCCGCGGCCAATTTCCTCCCCGCCATCGTCGAGGCGTGCTACGGCCGCGTCCCGCTCCTTGCGCTCACGGCCGATCGGCCCCACGAACTGCGCGACAGCGGCGCCAACCAGACCATCGATCAAATCCGTCTGTTTGGCACGAACGCCAAGTGGTTCGCCGACCTCGCCCTGCCCGAAGCCACCGATGCCGCGTTGCGGTACGTGCGCTCCATCGCCGCGCAGGCCGTTGCCGCGGCCCGGGCACTGCCCGCCGGACCCGTGCACCTGAACGTCCCGCTCCGCGAGCCGCTCGTGCCGGCCCCCGGTTGGAACGCGAACCTCTCTGGTGATCGCCGCGAGTCGCAAGAAGCGCAGGGCGGGCTAGCCGGACGACCATATACCGCAACCGCCCACGGGATGCTGGCGCCCGATCCAGGCGCGGTAGCGGCGCTGACAGACGACTTGCGCAGCGAGCGCGGCCTCATCGTCTGCGGGCCCGCCGATGATCCTTCGTTTCCCGCGGCGGCCGCCCGCCTTGCCGCGGCCACGGGATACCCGATCCTCGCCGATCCCCTGTCCCAGGTGCGCAGCGGACCTCACGATCGGAGCCTCGTCGTCGACAGCTACGATGCTCTCTTACGGGTGGGCGCGCTTGCCGATGCGCTTGTCCCCGACATCGTGATTCGTACGGGTGGCCTTCCGGCCTCACGCCCTTTGCAGCAGTTCCTTCAGCGGCATGCGCGCAGCCGCCATGTGGTGGTCGAGAGCGGTGGTGGCTGGAACGATCCGATGCGGCTGGCATCGGACCTGATCCACGCCGATGCGCGGTTATTGTGCGACTCGCTTGTTGCCGCCCTTCAGACGCGCCGAGGGTTGCAGCGGGTCACAGAGTCGCCGTGGCCGGCGCTGTGGCTGCGATTGGGAAGAGAGGCGCGTGAGGCGATCGGCCGGCGGCTGGATGCCACAGACGAGCCGTTCGAAGGAAAGGTCTTCTCAGAGATGGCCGCGCTGCTGCCCGACGGCGCGACGCTGTACGTTGGCAACAGCATGCCCGTGCGCGATCTCGAGACATTTTTCCCGAGCGTCCCAACTGCGATCCGTATCCTGGGCAACCGCGGGGCCAGCGGCATTGATGGGCTGGTGTCCAGCGGGCTCGGTGCCGCGGCCGCCGGCGGCGGACCGCTCGTTCTGGTGCTTGGCGACCTGGCATTCTACCACGATCTCAACGGACTGTTGGCGGCCAAGCTGCATGGGCTGCGCGCCACGATCGTGCTGCTCAACAACGATGGCGGCGGCATCTTCTCCTTCATGCCGCAGGCCGGGATGCCCGGGCACTTCGAGGCGCTCTTCGGCACGCCCACGGGCCTCGAGTTCAGGTTCGCGGCCCAGCTGTATGGTGCGGGGTTCATCAGGGCCGACGATTGGAAGACATACCGCAGCTCGCTGCGCGGCGGCCTGGCATCGAAGGGGCTGGAGATCATCGAGATGCGGACCGAGCGGGACCGCAATGTCGCCCTTCACCGCGAGGTCTGGGCCGCGGTCGAGGAAGCCCTGTCGGTCGTCGACGTGGTACGCGCATTACATCTGCCCGTGAGGTGAGCCGCTGATGCCTGTGGTCTGGCAGAAGGTCCAGGAGTACACCGACATTCTCTACGAGCACGCCGAGGGGATCGCGAAGATCACCATCAACCGTCCGGAGGTCCGCAACGCCTTCCGCCCCGAGACGATCTTTGAGCTCATCGATGCCTTTGCGCACGCCCGCGATGATAGCGCGATCGGCGTCGTGCTCTTCACCGGGGCGGGACACGAGGCGTTTTGCTCGGGAGGCGACCAGCGCGTGCGTGGGGACGCCGGGTACGTCGGGAAGGATCGGGTCCCTCGCCTTAACGTTCTCGACCTGCAGCGGCTGATCCGCACCCTGCCCAAGCCGGTGATCGCCGTCGTCGCAGGATACGCGATCGGCGGCGGGCATGTGCTGCACGTGGTGTGCGACCTCACCATTGCGGCCGACAACGCGATCTTTGGCCAGACCGGCCCCAAGGTCGGCAGTTTCGATGCCGGCTACGGGTCGGCATACCTGGCCCGCATCGTCGGGCACAAGAGGGCGCGCGAGATCTGGTATCTGTGCCGGCAGTACAACGCGGAGCAGGCCCTGGCAATGGGGCTCGTGAACACCGTCGTCCCGCTCGAGCGTCTCGAGGAGGAGGCGCTCATCTGGGCCAGGGAGATTCTGGACAAGAGCCCCATGGCGATTCGGGTGCTGAAGGCGACCTTCAACGCCGATACCGACGGCCTGGCCGGGCTACAGCAACTCGGCGGCGATGCCACGCTGCTCTACTATCTCACTGACGAAGCAAAGGAAGGCCGCGACGCATTCTTACAGAAGCGCAAACCCGA
>JBOGSE010000570.1:0-11932 GCA_050694895.1 bacterium
ACGTCACCGGATTGGCCAACAACTTCTCCATCGACCAGATGGCGGACATCGAACGGCGCAGCCCGCAGGTAACCGCGCACTACAGCCCCGACTTCATCTGGGAGCGCATCAATCTCAACCTGGATAATGAATGGCTGAAGGACAAGCGCGTCCGAGCGGCTCTCGCCCATGCCATCAACCGCGAAGAGCTCAGCACGCGGCTCTTCTATGGCAAGCAGCCCGTGGCGCATACCTGGGTGCCTGAGCGCCATGAGGGCCATAACCCGAACGTCAAGAAGTACGCCTACGATCCCGCGCGGGCACGGGACCTCCTGAAGGAAGCGGGGTTCACCCCGGGACCCGATGGCATCCTGCGCGATGCTTCGGGCAAGCGGGTCGAGATGACCATCATGACTACCGCCGGGAATGCCGTGCGGGAACAGATCCAGCAGATCATCAAGGACCAACTGCGCGCGGTCGGCATCGACCTCAGAATCGATAACCGGCCGGCCAGTGTCCTCGTCGCGCAGGTGATTCGCCGGCGGCAGTACACCCACATGATCATGTTTGCGACGTTCTACAGCCCGCTGACACTCCCCATCGGCTGGCATTCCGATCAGATCCCCAGCCAGGCCAACAACTGGGAGGGCGCCAACAGCAACGGGTGGCGACATCCGGAGAACGACCGGCTGATCGACCAAATCGTAGAAGAACTGGACGCGGTGAAGCGCGTGCAATTGATGCGACGCCAGCAGGAGATCTGGGCCGAAGAACTGCCGTCGATTCCCCTCTACTTCCGCATGTCGCTGACCACGTCGAAGAAGGGCCTCAGGAACATCAAACCGGGGCCATGGGTCAACTGGAACTCGGAGATGTGGGAGTGGGCGCAGTAAGGGCGAAGCGGTACAGAGGGACGCCGGGGCGTCGTCTTAGCGCAATCCCAACTGCTTCAAGGCCCGTTCCAGATCCTTTCGTTCGATGATCCTCATGACCGTGACGAGATCCTCGTCTACGCGGTAGATCACTCTGTAGTCACCCGAGCGCAACCGGAAGAGCGGGAAGGGAAATCCCCTCAGGCGCTTCATCCGGGGCGGGCGCCCAATCGGTTCCTCCTCCAGCGCCTGCAGGTCCTGGACGATCTGATCACGAGCTTTTGAAGACAGGCGGTCCAGGTCTCTTGCCGCCGCCCGGGCGAGCTGAATGCGAAATCGAATCACCGGGCCCGGCGTGTGGCCCGGTAGGCTTCCAGTGGGAGGACTCGCGCCGCTTTCCGATCGGCCTCCGCATCGGCGATCATCTTCCGGATCTTCGGGCTGTGTTCAAGGATGAAATCCTCGAGGTCGTCCTCGGTCAGTGGGGTCATCGAAGCCGCTGGCTTCCCTCGGTAGGTAATGATGATCGGCTCCCCATTCATGACCGCTCGGAGCAGCTTGTTGGTTCTGTTCTTGAGATCCACCGTATTCGCGACCTTCATCGGCCCCCCCTCGATTCAATAGCGCTATTATACTAGCCATATATCGAGGTCGTCTATTCATCGTGCGGTCTCTGGCGGTAGAACGAGGTAACTGAGCAGCCAGCCGACGATCCCCGCGAGTGCGACAGTCCCGGTGGCGAGATGCACCGACCACCAAATCCCTCCTGCGAGAATGAGAGCAAGGAAGTAGACGCTGGAGAAGACCGCTGGGACGGCAAACGCGAACACGCGGAACGCCGTGGACCGGGCGTCGGAAGGCTGTAACCACGACAGCAGGAGGTCGCTGGCGACTCCTGCTAGGACCGCCACGCCGATCAGCAGAAACGGGCCGGTCGGCAGGAACTTCGCGCGCATGAACGTCATCAGAACGGCGCTCAGCCCGAGCACAACCGTGAGGCTTCCAACCGGAAGCGCGCGTCGCCGGATCTCCGGCAGGAGCACACCCATCACAATACCGGACTGCAACAGAACGCTCAGCACCGTCATGGCCTGGCGAGGGAAGACCAGGCGGGGGTCATCCGGGCGCAGGCGCTCGTAAGCCCAGATGAACCCCAAGGGGTGCGCCCACTGCGTCATGTAGGCGAGCAGCGTGACCAGGAACGTCAATGACAGGACATAGGGCAATCGCCCGAGCAGGTCATGTCCGGCATCGCCCCTGATCCGCGCGGCCCGCAGCGGTCCTGACACCATGAGGCCTGCTCCCAGTGCGAGCCCCAGATGCGTCGGGCTCATCAAGGCATCGAGGCTGTCCTCGATTCCAAAGATCAGGTGCCAGACCATGTCACCCACTCCGCTGGCGGCGAAGATCACCACGCCGAGCAGTGACAGCACGTATCCGCCTGGCAAGAGACGGGCCCATGGAGCTCCGGCAGCGCGGTTCCGAATCGCCGAACCGGTGAGGAACGCTGCCAGCGCCAGATAACCTGAGTAGAGCACCGCGTGCCACGGTGTGAAGAACGTCTCCAGTCCTGGAATGTTGATGTGCGCCCAGGCGTCGAGGTGCGCGCCGACCGTGAGCCATGCCGACAGCACGATTACGACCCAGTCGAAGGCCACTGCCGTGCGTGGCCATACCGCTTCGGGAGCGCCCAGCCGTACCGATCCCGCCCCAGCCATTGCGGATCATCCTCCCTGAGCCTTCTCCGTGCGCTGACGCGCCACCAAGCCTTATCTATGCGGTAGATGTGTTCCTGCGTCCTCTTGCAGTTCAGCAAGGGGAGCGGGACCTGCTGGATGAGTGTACAGGTGTCCAGGTCCTGACGCTGGACGCCTCAGGGTAGTCCGACTGAAGCGGGTCCCATACTCCCGGGCCGGAATATGAGTGGGCTGAGCGGTCTGGCCGACCCCGTGTGTCGCCTGGCGGTCTCGGCGGCCAGGGCCGTCTGATCCGACGACGGCGCCACGAGCAGCACGGTCTCTTCCGGAATGGCGACCAGCGGGTCGGTGATCTCCGCGGGGACGATCAGGTCGGCGACGAGTATCCGGGTTGCATCGTATCCATCGATGTGCTCGTAACGGGCACGGGGCCCGCCGAGTTCGGTAAGCAGATGCACAGTCTGCTTTCGCAGGTTGTCCACCGACCGCTTGTGCAGTGTTTCGGTGCTGACCCCCCAGGCCTCCAGCATCGCCGACGTCACGGTCGTGCGGCGGTCTGCGGCAGCGATCACGTAGGTGACAGCGAGATGGGACGCGAGGGGCCGCCAGGCCAGGCGCAGCGCGGGCGGATAGCGTTCGAAGAGCGCAACGTACGCCGCCGGCTTGAGCAGTGGCATGAGCCGGTCCTCGACCAGCGGGTAAGGCGCGACAGTCGGTGCCGGAACCCGCGCGCGAATGCCGTCCAATACTACCTCGAACCACTGGGGTTCGGTGAGTCGAGCCGGCCGTCTACGCGCCAGGGTCGCAAGATCCACGTCGACTTCTGTTCCCAGCACCCCAACCTTGAACCCCACATCGGTGAGACCCAGGACGCCCATCTCGGGGGCGGCCGTACGCAGGTAATCGATCAGCCGCGCGCGGGTCGCGCCAAACCGGTGGTACGACCAGGCGAAGACCCCCGCGCCGAGTGCGGCCAGGATAATGGCCAGGACGACTAGAGACTCCAGAAGAGCCACCTCTGTGGCGCCAAAGCGGCCCTAGTGTATGGCAGGAAACCGTCCGGGGGAAGCGTACCGCATCTGTGGGAGCTGGACAGGGGGGATGAGAACATGGGTCGGCTAGTTTGTCGGATGATGCTGGTCGCCGCTGCGGCGGCTCTGAGCATAACGGCGCCGGGCCTCGCCCAGTCGAAGGCCGCACTACCGGATGTGCCCAACCCGCTGGTCGTCGAGGCTGCCGACGCCGGCCGCTTCGGCGGGACGTTCGTGGTGACATCGATCTCCGATCCGCGGACGTTCAATCGCCTCGTCGCCCAGGAAACCTCGTCGACCGTGCCGCTGGGCTACATGTTCGAAGGCCTGGTGCAGACAAACCGCACGTCCACAGAGGTGGAGCCCAACCTGGCCGAGTCCTGGACGGTGAGCCGTGACGGCCGGACCTGGCGCTTCAAAATGCGGGCGGGCGTTCAATGGTTTGACGGCAAACCGGTTGTCGCCGATGACGTCGTCTTCACGCTGGACGCGGCGTTCACCGACGGGGTGCAGACGAGCCTGCGCGACGTGCTGACGATCGCGGGAAAGAAGATCGGTTACAGGAAGATCGACGACCTGACTGTCGAGTTCAAGACCGACGAGCCGTTCGGGCCACTGCTGCGCACGATCGGGTTCTCGATCCTACCCAAGCACAAGCTCGAGGGCGCGCTCAAAGCCGGCGCCGCCGAGTTCAACCGGACATGGGGGGTCAACACGCCTCCGCGGGAGATCATCGGTAATGGCGCGTTTACCATGCACAGCTACGTGCCCGGGCAGCGAATCCTGTTCGTGCGAAACTCCAAGTACTGGAAGGTGGACAAGAAGGCGCAGCGCCTGCCGTACCTGGCGCGGCTGGTGGTCGAGATCGTGCCGAACCAGGACCAGGCGCGTTTGAAGTTCATGTCCAAGGAAACCGACGCCTACGGCGCGCGCCCGCGCGAGTTCGCCGAACTTCGCGGCCAGCAGCAGGCCGGGAACTTCACGATCTTTGACGGCCCGCCGACGTTCTCGACGGAATTTGTCGTGTTCAACATGAACCCGGCCGGGGTGCGTCCGCCGAAGCTCACCTGGTTCCAGAATCTGAAGTTCCGTCAGGCCGTGAGTCATGCGGTCGACCGCGACGCCGTCATCCGGCAGGTCTATGCGGGCCGCGCGACCGCGCAGTTCAGCCCCACGAGTCCCGCAAACAAGTTCTTCTTCAACCCCAACACGCGGAAGTACCCCCACGATATCGCCCGGGCGGAGGCGCTGCTGCGAGAGGCGGGCTTTGCGAAAGGGTCCGACGGGCTGCTGCGCGACTCCGCGGGGAACATCGTCGAGTTCACGCTGTCCACCAACTCCGGCAACCAGGACCGCGAGGCGATCATGAACCTGCTGCGCCAGGACCTGACAAAGCTGGGGATGCGCGTGACCGCCGCTCCCGAGGCCTTTAACACACTGGTGGGGAAACTCACGGGTACCTTCCAGTGGGAGGCCATCATCATTGGCCTCACCGGAGGCGTGGAGCCCCACACCAGCCAGAACATCTGGAAATCGACCGGCTCACTGCACATGTGGTGGCCCAAGCAGGAGCGGCCGCAGACCGACTGGGAGACCGAGATCGACCGGATCTTCGACCAGGGGGCGACGACCGTCGACCAGAACAAGCGCAAGCAGCTCTATAACCGGTGGCAGGAGATCGTCTCCGAGCAGGTGCCGTTGATCTACTTCGCCACCACGCTCACCCAGCCGGCATTTCGGAACACCCTGGCCAATTTCAGCCCTGGGCCACTCGCGTTTTATGACATTGAGACCATTTACTACCGGACGCCGTATCGCTGAGGTCCGCAATGGTCGTGGCCATGACCGACGAACATCGTCTGATCCAGGACACGGTCCGGGAGTTCGCGTCCCGCGAGCTCATGCCCGTGGCGGCCGAGCTCGATCATCAAGCCCGTTTCCCCGCCGAGATCGTCAAGAAGGCCGCGGCGATCGGGCTGATGGGTCTCACCGTGCCCGAGGAGTATGGCGGTGCGGGGCTCGACCCTGTGGCGTACGTGATCGCCCATGAGGAGCTGGCCAGGGCGTCGGCGGGCTTTCAGACCATCGTGACCGTCAATAACTCGCTCGTCTGCGAGCCGATCGTGCGATGGGGAACGGACGCGCAAAAGCGCAGGCATCTGCCGGATCTGGTCGCCGGACGGCGTCTGGGATGCTATTGCCTGAGCGAACCGACCTCCGGGTCGGACGCGATGTCGCTGCGGACCGCGGCGACGCTGCGGGGGAACGAGTGGAGCCTGTCGGGAACCAAGATCTTCGTCACCAATGGCGTCGAGGCCGACCTCTGTCTGGTGTATGCCCGCACCGAAGGCGTCGCCGGCGCCGGGGGAATCTCGGCGTTCCTGGTCGAGAAGTCGTTCCCCGGCGCGAGCGTCGGCAAAGTCGAAAAGAAGCTGGGGATCAAGTGCTCCTCCACCGCGGAGCTGGTCTTCGATGACTGCCGCGTGCCCGCCGAGAACCTGTTGGGCCCCCGCGGCGAAGGCGGAAAGATCGCGCTCGCGACACTAGACGGCGGCCGCATCGGCGTCGCCGCGCAGGCGCTGGGGATCACGCGCGCGTGCCTTGAAGAATCGGCCGCCTATGTGCAGGAGCGGCGGCAGTTCGGGCGCCCCGTTGCCGAGTTTCAGGCCGTGCGGTGGGCACTGGCCGATATGGCGACGCGTCTGGACGCCGCACGCATGCTGACGCATCGGGCCGCGGCGCTGCGCGGCGCCGGGCGGCCCTGCACGAAGGAAGCGGCCATGGCGAAGTTGTTCGCGTCGGAGACCGCGATGTGGGCGGCGCACCGCGCGGTACAGCTCTTCGGCGGCTACGGATATATCCAGGACTATCCCGTTGAACGGTATTTCCGCGACGCGAAGATCACCGAGATCTACGAGGGAACCTCGGAGATCCAGCGCCTGGTGATCTCGCGGCGTCTCGCGGCCGAGGCGTGAGTGCGATGGACGTCGTCGTGTGCTTGAAACAGGTCGTCGACCCCGAGCTGCCCGCGCGAGACTTCGCCATCGACCCGTCCACAGGGCGGCAGGTGCGCGAAGGCCGGCCGCTGGTGCTGTCGACCTACGACGAGAACGCGCTGGAGGTCGCGCTCCAGCTCAAAGATCGAGACTCGGCGAAGGTCACCGCGCTTACGATTGCGCCCCGGGCCACGATCGGGGACGCGATCCGGCTCGCGCTGGCCATGGGCGCGGATGAGGCGATCGTCGTCGATGATCCACAGAGCCCCCAGCAGGCCGGCGCGACCACGGCCGCGCGGCTCGCCGCGGCGCTGCGAAAGATCGGTCGCTTCGATCTGGTGCTGACAGGGTGCGAATCGGCGGACTGGGTCGAACGGATCGTGGCGCCGCTCCTGGCCGAGGAGCTCGGGGCCGCGTGCGTGACGTTCGTATCCCAGATCGAGATACGCGACGGGACGGTCATCGCGCGCCGCCAGGCCGAGGACGGCGTGCACGTCGTCGAAGCCCGGCTGCCGGCCGTGATCTCGATCACGAGCGACGAGTCGAACAAACCTCGCCTCCCCAAAGTCAAGGACATCATCACGGCCAAGCGCAAGCCGACGCAGGTCTGGTCGCCATCCGAGCTGGGTGCCGCATCCGGCGACGGTGCGCAGGCCGTGGGCGCAGGCGTTGAGATCCGCGATGTGGCCATCCCCCAGCGCACCGCGCGTTGTGAGTTTCTCCAGGGTGATCCCGCCGAGCAGGCCGAGCATCTTGCGCAGCGGCTCCGCGCGCTGAAGCTCCTGTAGCCCGGAGACGCTCTGTGCCCGGTGTGCTGGTTCTCGGAACACTGGCCGAAAGCGCGCTCTCCCGTTCGAGTCTCGAGCTCGTCGGCGCCGCCCGTTTGCTGGACGCGACGCTAGGGGCGGGCGTGGCGGCCGCGCTCCTGGGACACGGCCGGGGGTTAGCGGCCGCAGCCGATGCCCTGCATCAGCACGGGGTCGGCACCGTGTATCGGGTCGATGACCCCGCGCTGGACGTCGGCCAGGCCGACGCGTTTCTCGCCGCGGCCGAGCAGGTCGTCCAAAAGGCGCGGCCGGACATCGTGCTCGTCACTGCCGATACGGTCGGCCGTGAGATCGCGCCACGCCTGGCCCACCGCCTGGGTGCGGGTCTGGTCACGGAATGCGTGGAACTCGCGGTTGATGGGGGTGACGTGGTCGCCCGCCGCCAGGCGTACGGCGGCCGGGCACTGGCCACCTACGTCGTGCGGCGCCGCCCTGCGGTGCTCTCCATCAAGCCGCGCGTGCTCGACGTTCCACAGCCCTCACCCGTCCAGGGGACCGTGGAAGACGTGCCCGTGGTGATCGATCTCGCACGGCTCCCCACGCGGGTGCGCGAAGTGCTCAGGGAGAAATCAGAGCTCGGCCTGGAGGACGCCCAGATCGTCGTCGGTGGGGGACGGGGTCTCGGTGGTCCTGACGGCTTTGCCGCCATCGGGGCCCTGGCCGCGGTGTTGGGCGGCGCGGTTGGGTCGTCGCGCCCGCCCGCCGATGCCGGATGGGTGCCGATCTCCTGGCAGATCGGCCAGACGGGCAAGACAATCCGTCCGGCGCTCTATATCGCCGTCGGCATCTCGGGCGCCACGCAGCACGTCGCCGGCATGGCCGGCTCGCGCACCATTGTCGCCATCAACCGCGATCCTGACGCGCCGATCTTCGGTGTCGCGCATCTGGGCATCGTCGGCGACTACCGCGAAGTGCTTCCGCCGTTGATCGCCAAGATCACGCAGCTCAAGGGTCGGTAATCTGATGATATTGCCCTGGTGGCGGGCCCTGATTGTGGTCCCCCTGCTGATCGCATCCGTGGGGATCTTCGCGGTGAAACTCTACCAGATCTATCGAATGATTCGCCTGGGCAGCGGTCCGGTGCCGCTGCAGCCGCTGGGTGTGCGTCTCCGCGATGTGCTCGTGCAGGTTCTCGCACATCGGAAGGTGCTGCGGCAGCCGCTGGCAGGAGTGCTTCACCTGCTGATCTTCTGGGGATTCCTGATCTTGTTCACGACCATCGTGCAGGCGATCGGGGAGGCCTTCCATCCGGGCTGGGCCCTGCCGCTCATCGGCGCCTCGCCGCCGCTGGCCGCCCTGCAGGACCTGTTCATCGTGCTCGTGCTCACGGGTATCGCGATGGCGGTGTGGTGGCGGGTGGTTCTCCGGCCTCCGCGGCTGGCCGGTCAGGACCAGCGGAGCGCATATCTCATTCTCATCTTCATCTCGGGGATCATGATTACGCTGCTCCTCTCGCGCGCGGGCCAGATTGCCCTCGAGCGTCCGGCCTGGGCCGGCGGCGCGCCGCTCTCGTCGCTTCTCGCCGGCTGGCTGGGCGCCGCGCCGCCCGCCGTCACCCGTGGAATCTTCGAAGTCGCCTGGTGGGGACATCTGTTGATCATCCTCACCTTCCTCACCGTGATTCCTCAGGGCAAACACCTTCACCTCATCACGCTTGTCCCGAACGTCTTCTTGCGCAAGCGCCGGCACAGGGGCGCGCTCGCCGCTGTGGATATCGAGCAGGCCGACCATCTGGGCGCCTCCCGCGTGGAGCATTTCACCTGGAAGGACCATCTCGATGCCTTCGCCTGCATGGAGTGTGGGCGTTGTGTCGAGGCGTGCCCGGCCAACAGCACGGGCAAGGAACTCGATCCCCGGCGACTGCACACCGACCTGCGCCGGCAGCTCGCGCGTGAATCCCAGCCCGCGGGCGCCCAGCCCGCGGCCGCCGCGAGCGTCCCCAAGCTTGTCGGTGGAGTGTTCTCCGAGGACTTTCTCTGGCAGTGTCTCACCTGCGGGGCCTGCGTCGAAGAGTGTCCGGCCATGAACGACCATATCGACAAGATCGTGGAGATGCGCCGTCACCTGACCATGGAGGAAGCCCGCGTGCCGGCCACCTTAGGCGAGGCGCTGCGCAGTCTGGAGGCGCGCGGGCATCCGTTCCGCGGCGCGGGTTTTTCGCGGACCGCCTGGACCGCGGGAACCAACGTGCGCGTCTTAGACGGCGGGGCCCGCGCCGACTGGCTGCTGTGGGCAGGCTGCGCCTCTGCGCTGAACGAGCGCAATCACCCGCCGCTGCGCGCGCTGGTGAGGCTGCTGGCCGGTGCCGGCGTGGACGTGGCCATTCTCGGCGATGCAGAGACCTGCACGGGCGATCCGGCCCGGCGCATCGGCAATGAGTACCTGTTCCAGACCCTCGCCCGGCAGAATATCGAGACCCTGAACCGGTCCGGGGTCGGGAAGATCGTCACACCCTGTCCGCACTGCTACAATACGATTAAGAATGAATATCCCCAGGTTGGAGGCCGCTACGAGGTCTGGCACCACACGCAACTCCTGGCCCGTCTGGTGGAGGAGGGTCGGATCGCGCCGAAAATCGCGATGACCGAGGTGCTGACGTTTCATGATCCGTGCTACCTGGGCCGGCACAACGGCGAGTACGAAGCGCCACGGCGGCTGCTGGCGTCGATCCCCGGCGCGCGCGCCGTGGAAATGGCGCAGTGTCGCGAGCGAGGGTTCTGTTGCGGGGCCGGTGGCGGCCTGTACTGGGTGGAGGATCGCGTGGGCCAGCGGGTCAGTCATGTTCGCACGCATCACGCGGTCGCGACCGGCGCGCAGGTCGTGGCGACCGCCTGCCCGTTCTGTCTGCTGATGCTCGAAGACGGCGCGACCGCCACCTCGTCGTCGATCCGCCCGATGGATGTGGCCGAGATCGTTGACCGCAGCGCCAATGCGTGACGGCGCCGAGCGGCCCGGCCGCCCCATCCCGCACGACACCCTCTCGGGCATTCCCGTGAAAGGCGTCTACGGTCCAGACGACGTGGCCGCACATTCGAACGCCGGCGAGCTCGCGCGGCCCGGTGAGTACCCGTTCACCCGCGGTATTCATCCCACGATGTACCGGGGCCGGCTGTGGACGATGCGGCAGTTCGCCGGCTTCGGAGCCGCGGAGGATACCAACCGGCGGTTCCACTACCTCCTCGAGCAGGGTCAGACCGGTCTGTCCGTCGCCTTCGACATGCCCACGCTGATGGGGTACGACTCCGACCATCCGCGCGCCCTGGGTGAGGTCGGCCGGGAGGGTGTGGCGGTGGACTCGCTTGCGGACATGGAGCTGCTGTTCGCCGGTATCCCGCTGGACCGTGTGACGACGTCGATGACGATCAATGCACCGGCAAACGTGCTGCTGGCGCTCTACGTCGCTGTTGCCGAGCGGCAGGGCGTGCCCCACGACCGACTGGGCGGAACCACGCAGACCGACATGTTGAAAGAGTTCATCGCCCAGAAAGAGTGGATCGTCCCGCCGCGCCCCTCGATGCGCCTGATCCAGGACATGCTGGTCTTCGGCACGCGGGAGCTGCCGCGGTGGAACGTCATCAGTATCAGCGGCTATCACATCCGCGAAGCCGGGAGCACGGCGGTTCAGGAGCTCGCCTTCACGCTGGCCGACGGCATTGCCTACGTGGAGGCCGGGCTGGCGGCGGGCCTGGAGGTCGATGCGTTTGCGCCGCGGCTGTCGTTCTTCTTCGACGTGCACAACGACTTCTTCGAGGAGATCGCCAAGTTCCGCGCCGCCCGGCGCATGTGGGCCCGGATCATGCGCGACCGCTTTAGGGCCAAGAACCCGCGCTCGTGGTGGCTGCGCACGCACGCGCAGACCGCCGGTGTCACGCTCACCGCGCAGCAGCCGCTCAACAACATCGCGCGTGTCGCGCTGCAGGCCCTCGCCGCGGTGCTCGGGGGGACCCAGTCACTCCACACCAACTCGATGGATGAAACCTATGCGCTGCCCACCGAGGACGCGGTGACGGTCGCGCTACGGACTCAACAGATCATCGCCTACGAAACCGGCGTCGCCAGCGTCGTCGACCCGCTGGGTGGATCGTACTTCCTCGAAACCCTGACCAATCAGGTCGAGGATGCGGCCTGGGCGTACATTCGCAAGATCGATGAACTGGGCGGCATGGTGGCCGCGGTTGAGGCGGGATATCCGATGCGCGAGATCGCGGACGCGTCGTTCCGGTTCCAGCAGCAGCTGGAGCGCACGGAGCGGACCATCGTCGGCGTCAACGACTTCGTCACCGAGGAAGAGCCGGCAATCCCCACCCTCAAGATCGATCCGGAAGTCGAGCGGCGGCAGATCGAGCGCACCCGGCGGGTGCGGGCGGAGCGGGACGGTGGTGCCGTCGAACGCCGTCTGCGGAACCTGCGCCGCGCCGCCGAAGGATCGGAGAACACGATGGACCACATCCTCGAATGCGTCCGGGTCTATGCCACCCTCGGCGAGATCTGCGGGGTGTTGAAGAAGGTCTACGGCGAGTACCGCGAGCC
>JBOGSE010000571.1:0-8319 GCA_050694895.1 bacterium
CCTCCGTAAGCAACACTAGTCTCACCGATACATCTCGTGAGCCCTTCCGTAGAATCTGCTTGCCCGGCTCCGAGCCGTTTCAGGCGTGCCCGAACCGCGCCTGAGAATGCCCGGAACAGGGAAGGAACGCCATGGAGGTGTTCACAACGCGTACCGCAATGCTTCGCCTTACTGTGTTGATGCTCGCCCTGACCGTGCTCGGCAGCGCGTGTCGCGGACCGGTTGGCCGCAGGGGTCCGGATCCGGCACCGCAGGGCACGGCCCCGGTCGCAACGACACCTGTGACCATCGAGGTCTTTGGCACGCCCGGCCTCCAGTTTGAAGGGTCGTACGGAGCACTCGGCGAGACCCAGCCCGTCTCAGGCACGGTCCCCACCAGACTGACCTTGCGGTCGGCGGTCGGATTTACCGTCGCACTGCAGAAGCGCGCCAGGGACGGCGAGCTCGGGATCAAAGTGATCGTCGGCGGTCGTGTTGTGAGTCAGTCCTCGACCAAGAAAGTGCTTGGGCTTGTCGCCTACACGCACCGATCCACAGTCAAGTGATCTAGCGTTCCGCGCCGCCCGCATCGACAACACGACCGACCAACCGAATCGGCCAACGCGTGTTCGGGATTCACGCGGCGCCCACCGCTCGATAGAATGAAAGTTACGGGTATTCACTGAGCGTATGGGTCATGGAAGGTCTCCTGGCGCCGCTACGGGCGGCGACTGAATACACTCTAATTCGGAAGGCCCTGACCGGTCAGGCGCCCCCGCCGTCCGTCCTTGGACCAGGGGGTACGGCCGCGGCCTGCCTCGTCGCGGCCATCGCGACCGATCCCGAGCTCACTGCACGCCCGATTCTCGTCGTCACACCGACGCAGGATGCCGCGGAGAGGCTGGCCGATGATCTGAGAGCCTTTCTGGCCGGATCGGCCGTCTCTGTCGTGGTCCACCCCGGGCCGCAAACGGAGGCGCCGGCCGGCGGCGCAGACGGCGCTGGAGCGAGTCTCGACCCGGAGGCGGACGCGACCGCCGCACCACGCACGAGCGAGCGCCTCGCCATTCTGGATGCGCTGGCCTCCGCCGAGGCCGTGGTCGTCGTCGCATCGACGGCGGCGGCGGGCGACCCCATCCTGGCACCTGCTGCGCTCCGCGCGGCCATACGCGTGATTCGTCCCGGCGAGCATTTTCTGCGCGACCGCTTCGTTGCCGACCTGATCGCCAACGGATACGAACGCGTGCCTCTCGTCGCGTCTCCCGGCGAATTCGCGGTACGCGGAGGCATTGTCGATGTGTTTCCCACGGCGGCCGAACGGCCGGTCCGCCTCGAGTTATGGGGCGATGAACTCGACTCACTGCGAGAGTTCGACCCCGCCTCACAGCGCAGCCTGAGAACGGTAAGCGAAGCCACCATACGTCCGGTCCGGCTCGGCGCGAGCGGCGGGGACGGTGTGGCGCTGCCGGCGCATCTTCCGGCGGGCGGCCTGCTCATACTGTCCGAGCCGGAAGAGGCGGCGGTCGCGGCGCGCGGGCTCGGCGAGCGGGCGAAAAGGACGGAGGCGCCCTCCCCGTTGCCCTGGTCTATGGTAAGCACGGCGCCACTCGGAACACGGAGGCTGTCGCTCGCGACGGCGCGGCCGCCGGAAGGCGAATGGCAGGAGGTCCGGCTGCCGTCGGTCGGGCTGGAGGCGTTTGGCGGGCAGACGCACCTTCTCGCGCAGATGCTGGAAGGCTTGACCGCCGAGGGCCTGCGCGTGGTTATCGCCTCTGCGCAGGCCGAACGCGTCGCCTCCATCCTCAGCGAGGCAGGTGTCGCCGTGACCCTCGCCGAGCGCCTTGAGGAAGCGCCCGCGCCAGGTCATATCGTCGCCACCCACGCATCGCTGGGCCGAGGCTTCCGCATGGACGCCTCCGGACTGGCGGTTGTGACGGACGCCGAAATCGTCGGCTGGCGACGGCGGCGCCCCCGCATGCGCTTCCTCCGCGAGGGTGAGCGGCTCACCTCATGGGCTGATCTGGCACCCGGCGATCTCGTTGTGCACCTGCATCACGGCATCGGCCGCTACCGGGGACTCACCCGTTTGCGGATGGACGGGGCCGAACGCGAGTACCTCTTGCTGGAGTACGCGCAGGAAGACCGGCTGTACGTTCCGACCGATCAGATCGGGCTCGTTCAGCGTTATATCGGCGGGGAGGGCGAGGCGCCGCGCATTCATCGCCTGGGCGGGGCCGAGTGGGACCGCGAGAAGCGCCGCGTCAAAGAAGCCACACGGGAGATGGCGGCGTCGCTGCTGTCGCTGTATGCTACGCGCGCAACGGCACCGGGGCACGCGTTCGGGCCGGACACCACCTGGCAGCGCGAGATGGAAGCCGCGTTTCCGCATCAGGAGACGCCGCATCAGCGCACGGCGATCGAGGCCGTAAAGCGCGACATGGAATCTCCCCGGCCGATGGACCGGCTGGTCGCCGGCGACGTTGGGTACGGCAAGACCGAAGTGGCGCTGCGGGCCACGTTCAAGGCGGTGATGGACGGCAAGCAGGTCGCGGTGATCGTCCCGACCACGGTCCTGGCCCAGCAGCACTTCAACGTCTTTTCCGAGCGGTTCGCCCCGTTTCCCATCACGGTGGAGCTGCTGAGCCGCTTCCGCTCGCCGGCCGAGCAGAAGGACGTGCTGGCCAAGACCGCCGCCGGAAGCGTAGATGTCGTCATAGGCACCCACCGGCTTCTGGGGAAGGACGTGCGGTTCCGCGATCTCGGCCTGGTCATCGTCGATGAAGAGCAGCGATTTGGCGTCGCGCACAAGGAGCACCTCAAGGCCCTGCGCAAGAGCGTGGACGTTCTCACGCTCACCGCCACGCCGATCCCGCGCACGCTGCACATGTCGCTGGCCGGCCTGCGCGACCTTTCTGTCATGGAGACGCCCCCGGAAGCGCGTCTTCCCATCCACACGGAGATCAGGCCTGAGGACGACAACCTTATCCAATCGGTGATCCTGCGCGAGCACGCGCGCGGCGGGCAGGTCTACGTCGTACACAACCGGGTCGAGTCGATCGAGCGCGCCGCGCGGCGCATCCGCCGGCTCGTCCCCGAGGTGCGTGTCGGCGTCGCGCACGGTCAGATGCCCGAAGAGCGACTCGAAGCGGTCATGATGGATTTCCTCGGAGGCCGCTATGATGTCCTCGTCTGCACGACGATCGTCGAGATCGGGCTGGACATCCCGCAGGTGAATACGATCCTCATCGAAGACGCGCATCTCATGGGACTGGCGCAGCTCTATCAGCTCCGCGGCCGCGTGGGACGTGCGGACCGCCAGGCGTATTGCTACCTGCTGTATCCGCCCTCGGCGCCGCTGACGCCGGAAGCCGAGCAGCGTCTGCGCGCCATGGCCGAGTTCGTCGAGTTGGGATCGGGCCTGGGCCTGGCGATGCGGGATCTGGAGATCCGGGGCGCCGGCAACATCCTGGGCCCCGAGCAGCACGGCCACGTGGCGGCGGTCGGATTCGACCTCTACGTCCGGTTACTCGACGAGGCGATTCGGGAGGCGCGGGGCGAGATCGTTGAGGAGGCGCGTGATCCGGCGCTGGAACTGGGTATCGACGCCAGCCTGCCATCGACGTTTGTGCCTGACGAGGCCGACCGGATAACCTACTACAGGCGCCTGGCCGCGGCGCAGACGGTGGAGGAGGCCGACGCCCTCGGTCGGGAGCTCCAGGAGCGCTTTGGGCCCCTGCCACCTTCGGTCAGAGCTCTCGTGAGCACGGTGCGCCTGCGGACGGTGGCGCGCGGCGTCGGCGTCGCGTCGATTACACGCGAAGGCGGCCGGTTTACTGTCAGGCTCGGCAGCGGTGGGCATCTGGACGAGGCGATGCAGCGGCGGCTTCGGGCGGCGCTGGGCAACCGGGTCCAGGTCACCGCCGTCGGGCTCGTCGTGCGCGCGACGGGCGCGGAGTTCACCGAGCAGGCCGACGCGTTGGGTGATGTCCTGCATCGGGTCGGGCGCGTCACCGCCCATATCGAGGACACCGCCCCCGCGCTCCACGGCTAGATCACCCCAAAATCCACAGAACGGATTTTGGGGGCCCCGATCCTCTCGCCGGACAGTGTTTCTCAGAAATGCACCTAGCCGCGCGGACGCGCCTGCGATATGCTTGACGGGCGCTACGAAGGAGGGAATACAAGGATGAACGTCCGTAAAGTCCTCGTGACCGCCGCCGTGGTCATCGTCATAGCGGCGGCCGGCGTCGGCGCCTGGGTGCTGACCGCCGGCGCCCGACGCGGTTCCGCGGTCGCCGCCAGGGTCAACGGGGACGTGATCTACTGGTCCCAAGTCGATGCCGAGGTCGCGCGGGCGGCCGCGCAGTTCGGGCTTGATCCGGCGAACAAGGAATTCGAAAAGCAGCGGACCGAGATCACCAAGACCGTGGTCGATCAGCTCGTCACACAACGGCTCATCATGCAGGAAGCGCGCCGGCGCAACCTCGTCGCCAGCGACAAGGACGTGGACGCCCAGATCGAAACGATCCGGAAGCGGTTTCCCAATGAAGCCGACTTCACCTCGGCCCTGGCCCGCAACGGTCTGACCATGACCGGGCTGCGCGAGCTGATCCGGATCCAGCTGTCACAGCGGCAGGTTGCCGATACCGTCGCGCAGGGCACCGTGACCGACGACGAGGTGCGCAAGCAGTTCGACAGCAACCGGAGCGCCTACGACAAGCCCGCCCAGATTAAGGTCAGCCACATTCTCTTTCGGATCACCGAGAAGGGACAGGAGTCGATCGCCGCCGCGAAGGCCAAGATCGCTCAGGCGAAGCTCGCCGACGGTGCGAAGTTCGAAGACATCGCCAGACAGTCATCGGAAGATCCGGGAAGCGCCGAGCGTGGAGGCGATCTGGGGTACGTGAGCAAGGGCACGCTGGTGAAGGAGTTCGAGGAAGCCGCGTGGGCGCTCAAGCCCGGCGAGACGAGCGGCCCGGTGCGCACGCAGTACGGGCTCCACATTATTCGAGTGTACGAAGTGAAGCCGGCCGAGCAGGCGCAGTTCGACAAGGTGAAGGACGAGATCCGCCAGCAGCTGTTGACCAGCAAGCG
This sequence comes from bacterium, assembly GCA_050694895.1. Taxonomy (GTDB): domain Bacteria; phylum Sysuimicrobiota; class Sysuimicrobiia; order Sysuimicrobiales; family Humicultoraceae; genus JBQTJP01. Next base: position 5,074 of record JBOGSE010000571.1, read on the forward strand.
CGAGAAGGCCTTCGAAGCGTGGCTGGAGCAGCAGCGCAAGGCCGCGAAGATCGAGAAGTTCGACCGCCGCTGACGTGCGCTTCACCGTAGACGACCTGGTCGCGGTCATGGACCGCCTGCGGAGCGAGGGTGGGTGTCCCTGGGATCGCGAGCAGACGCACGCGACGCTGGCCCCCTACCTGCTCGAGGAAACCCACGAAACGCTCGAGGCGATCGCGCGCAATGATCCTCCCGAGCTGTGCACCGAGATCGGCGATGTGCTTCTTCAAGTTGTCTTTCACGCGCAGATCGCGCGTGAAGCCGGACAGTTCGACACCGGCGCGGTCGTCGACGGCCTGGTGCACAAGTTGCTGGACCGCCATCCTCATGTCTTCGGCGAGCTCCGCCTGAACACAGCCGGGGAGGTCCTGGCGCACTGGGAAGAGATCAAGCGTCGTGAGGCGCCCGATCGCGCCCTCGCCGACGGGATTCCTAAGACGTTGCCCGCGCTGTCGCGGGCGCAGAAGTTGCTGCGGCGATCGCGTCCGGATGGTACCGCGGCCCGCCGCACGACCGCAGACGCGCTCCGGGGGGCGCGAAAGAGCCTCGATGCCGCCGGCGCCCGCCTGCCGCATGACGGGAACATGGCAGCATCGCCCAAGCTCGAACACGCGATCGGCGATCTGCTCCTGGCGGTCGTGGCCCTGGCGGCCGCTGGTGGGGTCGATGCCGAGGCGGCGCTGCGGCGGGTCTGTGAGGGACTCGCCGAACGGCACGGTGCGCCTCGATAAGTTCCTGCAGGCCAGCCGGCTCGTCAGGCGGCGCACGCTCGCGAACCGCCTCTGCGACGCCGGCAAGATCACGCTCAACGGTCTGCGGGCAAAACCGGCCGCGAACACGAAAATCGGCGACCTCATTAGCGTGACTCTGAGCACGCGCAGGCTGGTCGTGAGGGTCAGGCGCCTGCCCGAAGGACGCCTTTCTCCCGAGCCGCCCTTCGAAGTGATCGAAGACCGGCGCACCGCGGAAGTCTGATCAGCACCAGCGAGCGCCATGGCCAGCATCGTCAGCATCACGGCGCGCGAGATCCTCGACTCCCGGGGCAATCCGACCGTGGAGGCCGATGTCGGCCTGCGCGACGGCGCCATGGGCCGGGCCGCGGTGCCTTCCGGCGCATCGGTCGGCGAGCGCGAGGCGCTGGAGTTGCGCGACGGAGGAACGCGGTATCTGGGGAAGGGTGTGCTGTTGGCCGTGGCGCACGTGCGCGATGTCATCGGCCCGCACATGATCGGACGAGACGCGGCCGACCAGGCGGGCATCGACCGGGCGATGCTCGAGCTCGACGGCACCGACAACAAGGGGCGTCTCGGCGCCAACGCGATTCTGGCGGTCTCCCTTGCGGTGGCAAAGGCCTCCGCGGCCTCGCAGGGTCTGCCGCTATGGCGCGCGCTGGGAGGAGAGAACGCCCGAATCCTGCCGGTGCCCCTGATGAACATCGTCAACGGCGGCGCTCACGCCCAGACCCGGCTCGACACCCAGGAGTTCATGATCGTCCCGGTCGGCGCGCCCTCATTTGCCGAAGCGCTGCGGATCGGCACGGAGGTCTTTCATCATCTCAAGAAGGCGCTGCGCGATCGGGGACTGGGAACGGGCGTGGGGGATGAAGGCGGATTCGCTCCGGACCTGAGTTCCACGGAAGCCGCGCTGGAGTTCCTGGTCGCGGCCATCGAGCGCGCGGAGCAGCGGCCCGGCCGCGACGTGGCCATCGCCCTCGATGTCGCCGCGCCGTGGCTCTACCGTGAAGGCGCCTACCGGTTCACGGGAGAGGGTGTGACGCGCAGCGCAGAGGAGATGATCGGCTTTCTTGCCGGGCTCGCGGACCGTTTCCCCATCATCTCCATCGAGGACGGGCTGGACGAGAACGCGTGGGGAGACTGGAAGACCCTCACGCGACGCCTGGGTGCGCGCGTGCAGCTGGTCGGCGACGATCTGTTCGTCACCAACCCGCGCTTCCTGCGCCGCGGCATAGCCGAGGGAGTCGCCAATGCGATCCTCGTGAAGCTCAACCAGATCGGGACGCTCACCGAAACCCTCGAGACCGTCGCGGTGGCCCGCGACGCGGGGTACGCGGCGATCGTCTCGCATCGCTCGGGTGAAACCGATGACACCACGATCGCCGATCTCGTCGTTGCGACAGGCACCGGGCAGATCAAGACCGGCGCGCCGTCCCGGGGGGAGCGCGTCGCCAAATACAACCAGTTGCTGCGCATCGAAGAGGCTCTCGGCGGCAGGGCACAGTATGCGGGATGGAACGCGTTCCCGGCAGGTGCGCGCCGGCTGGCCTGAGCACAGCGTGCCGGCCCCGGGACCGACCGGGGACGCCCGCCGGCAGGAGTCCGCCTGCCCGCCGCGAATCTCGAAACGCCCATCGGGCGGGCAGGTTTTCGCACCTCTCGTCGTCGCAACCGTCATGCCACACGTCGCGATACGCCGTCTTGAGCTTCCTCCGAGAGCACCCCGCCGCCTCGTGCCGCGCTGGGCTGGTCCGACCGTCGCGGTGGCTGTCTGCGCGGCGCTCCTGTTGGCGTTCGGGAGCGCGTACTGGGACGGGTACCAGTTGCGCCGCGGTGCGGCCCGCTTGGCCCGGGAGCGGGACGAGTTGCGGCTGCAAAACGCGCAGCTCCGCGAGGAGATCCGGCTGCTGAACACGCCGGAGTATATCGAGCGGCTCGCGCGCGAGCAGCTTGGGCTCGTGCGACCCGGGGAGATCGCGGTCATCCTGGTGAAGCCGGCGCCCGCGCCTGACCTGCCCGCACCTGTGCAGCCGCGGCGCGAAGTGGAAGAGCAGCGGCCCTGGTGGGTCAGGCTGCTGCGGCGGTGAGGTTCGAACCGGGTCGATGGTTGGACCGTACAAGGACGGAGGACGGTTGCATTGACACCGCCGAAGGCGCGCAGGTATAGTCGCACGCGCCTTTGAGCGAACGAAAGGAGTGTGCGGGTTCGGGCATGGCAACAGATCCAGGAAGTATCGTTGAGGGTACGGTGGTCAAGATCACGACGTACGGCGCTTTCGTCGAGCTCCCCGATGGAAAGAGCGGTCTCGTCCACATCTCCGAGATTGCGGATACCTATGTCAAGGACGTCAAAGACTACCTGAAAGAGCAGGAACGGGTCCGGGTGAAGATCCTCGGCCTCAACGAGAGGGGCAAGCTCGACCTTTCGGTCAAACAGGCGCTCTCGCCGGAGGAACGGCAGGCCCGTGTCCGC
>JBOGSE010000572.1:0-6185 GCA_050694895.1 bacterium
ACCCACGCAAACCGCAGGCCGGTCCACCGATGTAATGGGTGTGGGCCGGTCTCCTTGATCTCCTCTTTCCGCCACGTTGCGCAGGCTGCGGGGAGCGGGGGAAGCCGTTCTGTTCCATATGCCAGGACCGCCTGTCCTGGATCCTCCCACCGGTCTGTGCCAGGTGCGGCAGGCCTTATCTGAGCTTTTCCGCCTTGCATCTCGATGGAGATGAGGCAGACTCGCCCGAGTTGGCTCCGCCGTCGTGCTGGTGCCCCGTGTGCAAGCGAAATCCGCCCGGGTTTGCGGTGGCCAGGTCTGTAGCGGCCTACGAGGGTCCTCTCCGCGAGGCGATTTGCGCGTTGAAGTTCCGCCGCAGCAAGGCGGTCGCTGATCCTCTGGCACGCCTTCTGGTCCAATTCGCACCCCGCGAGGTCCTGCGCGGCGTGGAGGCCGTCGTTCCAGTACCGCTCCACAAAGACCGGCTCACTCAACGCGGCTTCAACCAGGCCGAATTGCTGGCCCGGCCGCTCGCAGAAGCCCTCGGGGTTCCGTGCCTGGCGGATGCGCTGCAACGCGTCAGGCAAGAAGCACCGCAGGCTGAGCTCGGTGCCGCCGACCGGTGGCACAACGTCGAAGAGGCTTTTGTTCCGGGGGGCGTCGTCCAGGGCCCTCTTTTGTTGGTGGACGACGTGTTTTCGACCGGCGCGACCACAGGGGCTTGTGCCGGGGCGTTGCTGAAAGGCGGCGCCCAGCGAGTCGCGGTCTTGACCGTGGCTCGAACGGTCTTGCGGGGCGCTCCCAGGCCTGCAGTCCTCTTATCGCACGCGTGAGAGAGTCGTGAGAGACTTGCCTGCTCCGCTTGAATCATGTGCGGAAGGTTATGGTACTCAGCGGAGCCTGTCGCTTGTTCGTAAGTAGTCAGGATCTCACCCTGTGGAAATTCCCGCTGGCGGCCGATTGAATGAGCGAACGTCATGTTGGGCCTGTCCGGCCCGCCAAGGGAGGGGATGAAAGTGAAGAGTATCGTCGTGCTCGTTCTCGTGCTCGCGCTCGTAGCCGGGATTGCGGTGAACGGATCACGAGCGCAGCCTTTGACTGTGACAAGCACTGCGTTCCAGCAGTGCGTGGGTCAGACCGCTGGCGCTGCACCGTGCGAGCCGCTACTGAGACCGCTTGTAGCCCAAACCGAGTTCGAGGCAGTTGGGGCTCGGGATGACGCGGCCGGCGCCACGGCCGAGATGGCGGCAGGCGCTGGCGCAGAGGTCGGAGAGTCAAGATCAGCCTGGTGGATTGGGTTGGCTTTTCTCGCGTGGGAGGTTGCCCAGTACTTCCTCGAGCGTCGCCCCGACCGTGGCAGCTATCACCGCGGCCCGGCGGTTGTGGCCGAAACTGTCTTTGACCCCGCGCGGTAGGTGGGACTTCGGGCCAGGGGGAGGACGATGGCATCCTCCCTCGGCCCGCCTCAGGAGGACTCTTGGAGTGTCATTTCACCTGTCTGCGGGGTGCAGCAATGGGGGCGTGGCGATCATCTGGCCTGCATAGTGCACTCGCAATTTGGACGACTGCGGTCACTGCGGCAGTTGCAGCCGCCGCCTATGCCGGGTACGTATTGATTACTGTGCTGTATTTGGCACCACCAAATCCAGTGACCGCGCTTCATCTGCGATCGATCAATACCATCATGTATCCGTTATTCGCTCAGAACTGGCACTTGTTTGCACCGTCGCCAATTCGGATGAATTTTGTCTTGACCGCCCGGTGTCGAGTGGGCGATGAGGTTACGGAGTGGAGGGATATCACTACTCCGCTACTAGCCCGTCACCACGAGGATCGGAACTCTCCTATGAGTCGACTGCTCCGCACGCAGAGCACTGCCGTCCACCAGGTTCTCGGCAGAACAGGCGATGAATGGCTCCCCCTGGTTTGTCGTCGTGACCAGACACTGCCGGCCTGCCGGGGCGAAGATGAATCTTCGAGGCGGACGCGCGAGAGAGCGCTTTTCCTGATCAACCGCGTGGCATCGGCCGGCTGCGATCGGCTTGTGGGCATAGGACGCGCCAATGCAGTGCAGGGACGCATCTTAGTCCACAACCCTCCGCCCTGGTCCCAACGCCACCTTCCAAGCGATGGTGGTAGGACGAGATACATTCCACTTCCATGGGGAGAATACCAGGCTTGGAGAAAACAGTGATGCTCATTGCCAGAGTCGCCTCCTGGCTTTCCAAAGAGCATTGGCTCATCGGTGCTAGCATCGCTCGCATCAGTCTCGGTTCTTGGGCAGTCTACTATCTCGTCCTCCACAGGTCAGTTCGCCATACGCTCTGGGGACCTGACGGTGTATGGCCGCACGAAAGGTTTCTGAAAGATGCGTTCCTGAACGTCTTTCAATTGAGCGCATCAACCGTGTACTTTGACGCTGTTTACCACGTGGCGATTGTTGTCGCCATCGCATACACCATTGGCCTCTGGTCTCGTCTCACGGGGCTGCTGCAGTGGGCTATGATCTGGTCGATTCAAGATCGGAATCCGTTTATTGGCGATGGCGGGGACAATATCATGCGGATTGTCCTCCTCTTCCTCATACTCGTGAACACGGGCGCCTACTTCTCTCTAGACGCTGCCCGTCGCGTCCGATTGAACCCCTCACGCTTCCAGCGCGTTCGTACGGCTGTGAGCAACAGCCTTCGACCATCGCTTGCGACCATTCACAACTTCGGCGTTTTATTGGTGATTACCCAGTTGTGCCTGCTCTATTCGAGCACCGGCCTTTACAAAGTCATGGGAGAGCTGTGGCAAAATGGAACGGCTTTGTATTACATTTTGAGGGTTGACGAGTATTCCTGGCCTGGCGTTGCCGAACGACTCTATCGCAGCCCGTACATCGTTGTTGGTGGCAGCTACGCGACAGTCTTCTTTGAGTTGCTCTTTACCCCTTCGATTGTCCACAGATCGACGCGGTACGTCGCGCTCTTTGCGGGACTTCTATTCCATGTCGCCATTGCCGCGTTTATGGGTCTGATCATGTTTGGCTGGAGCATGCTTAGTTATTACCCGCTGCTGGTGACCGATAACGAGTACAAGAGCATGAGCGCGTGGCTGCGCCGGCGGCTTAGTTTAGAGGTCTTCTACGACGGGTGGTGTCCTGCATGCACAAATGCTGTCGTGAGGCTTAATCGGCTCGACCTGCTGTCTCTTATTACATTCTCGTCATTTCGCGACCGCGGTGTGGTGGAGCGGTACGGGCTGGACATGAGACGAGCAGAACGACGCATCCAGAGCGTAGCTCATTCAGGCGAGGTCCGAGAGGGCATGGACGTTTTGTTACAAGTCTCTCTCCGCGCCATTCCGCTTTGGCCCTTTATCCCTGTTGTGCTCCTAGCCCGGATCGCTTTCGGACATAGAGCATATGACGCTCTGGCCACACGCCGTATTGTGCTTGTGCCGGGTGCTTGCGCAGGGCATTGTGCAGTCGAGCCTGCCCCGGAACAGCGATGAGACTGTCTCTCCCACAGGACGCAAAGACCGGACTCAAGGGGGCAGGCCTGTGGGCCGCCGTCGAGATAGGCATTCGCGGCGGACTGACCACCGTGGTGGGGTTAGCTCTGCTTCTCTCCGGGGTGCTGCCGGAGCAAGCGTTGACGCGTGGACCGTTCCTGGGAGTCTCTTTCGCCATCACATTATTTCTTGCCTTGATCGTCCTGAGCAGGATCTTCCGGCAACGGGTGGCCCGGGAAGGATTAGGGCTCGATGACCTTGGTTATCGGTTTGGCTATGGCCGGTTGATCGCGGGCCTGGCCGTCGGGATCCTTCTTTTCGGCGTGGTCTTCTGGGGCACCAGCGAAATCGATATTGCACTGTTTCCCGAAGGTCTGGAGATGGAGAGAGTTCTTGCGCGACTAGTGGTCGAGGGAGGTCCCATTGTTATCGTTTCACTGATTCTGGGCAACGGGGTGCTCGCCCCCCTGGTCGAGGAGTATGCGTGGCGAGGCTACATTCAATACAGGCTGACTCGTGGGTGGGGCGCGAGTACCGGATTCGCGATCACAGCACTGCTCTTCGCATTGAAACATGTTGTGGTGGACCTTTCGTTCGGCAGGATTACAACTCTGCTTGTTTTCGCGTACGCTATAGGTATGGTTCGGCAGCGCCTCGGCACTGCTGCCTCGACAGCCTCGCACATGGCTGCCAATCTTATCGCTAGTGTGTACGCAATCACACGCGCCCTTACGGGCCAGATCTAGATGCGTGCCTAACCGAAAAGGGAATCTCCCTAGGATGGTGCAGACGCTCCACGGGAGCAAGTCATTTTTGAACAGCCTCCACTACCCATGAATGGGCGGCAGGCTGTGCACCGTGATTAATCCTGGCGGTGCCGCCAGGACGCGGGGCAACGCGTTGACTGCCAGCGCGCAGGTCGCCACGTCGCCATGGATGCCGCCGGCAACCGTCATTGTGATCGGAGGATCGCCGTCGAGAGTGACGGCATCGCGCGGATTGGAAGCGCCAATCGCCATCGTCAGGTCGAGAGTGACAGGGAGAGCGTCGGTGGAGCCTGGATGCTCGCGCCGACGGCCTGTGGCCACCTGATGCAGGCCGCGTACAGTCCCGCCGTCGAGAACAGGCTCGATGCGCTCGTCGATAGAGTCCAGACGCCAACCCAGAGCGTCTGCGATCATCGCGACCGACTCTTTCAACCCCACATGTCCAATCCGGCCTGAAGCGACTCCGTCCTCAAACTCAACGCGTGTCATACCCGCGCCGACTTTCCGCTGGAGCGGCAGCCGGCGTAGTCCCGCGTCCACGACGCGGGTGACGTGAACGGCGCGTATCTCCCGGCACGGCGCGGTCAGCACGATGGGCAGCAGGTCCATGACGAACCCGGGATTGATGCCAAGTCCCACCACGGTGACGCCGCGGGCCGTTGCCGCCTCATCTATGCGGCGGGCGTCTTGGGCGTGGTGATACCAGGGGAACGCGAGCTCCTCACACGTCGAGATGACGCTCGCGCCTGCCTCGATGATGGCCAGCAACTGCGGCGTGACCTGTGCGAGGCGGGATTGGGTCGAGTGGAGCACGACGCGCGGGTGGGCTGCGAGAGCGGCTGCGGCATCGTTCGTCACCGTGACCCCGAGCGTCCCGCGGTCGAGCAGGGCACCCAGATCGCGACCAACTTTTTTGGGCTCAATATCGATCGCCGCGACCGGACGGTAACCACGATCGACCGCGAGCGCCGCAATGCCCAGACCGATCGGCCCGAGCCCATAGTGCGCGATCGTGATGGAATCCGTTCTGCTTGAAGCCACAGCGAATGGAGTTTCGTCGGGCATGGGTCCTCATCCTAGCGCGTGGTGCGCGCGATGGCGCCACGAGGACTCGTATCGGGCAGGAGCGCCGCGGCACCCGGAGAAGCCACCCGGCGAATGACTGGTGTCGCTGTGGTCGCCATCGGCGGTAACTCGCTCGTCCGCGATGGCGACGCCTCTGTGGATGCGGCCCGCGCGGCGCTGGCCGAGACCGCCGGCCACCTGGCCGCGATGGCGGCGGGCGGATGGGCGCTCGCCGTCACGCATGGCAACGGTCCGCAGGTAGGGTTCGGATTGCTGCGTTGCGATGCCGCCGCCGCGGTGGCGCCCCGGCTTCCCCTCGATGTGCTCGGCGCTGAGACCCAGGGATCGATCGGCTACCTCGTGCAGCAGGCGCTCGGGGCTGCGCTCGCTGCCCGCGGCGTCAACAGGCAGGTCGCGACTATTGTGACCCAGGTCGTCGTCGATCCCCGCGATCCGGCCTTTTCCCGCCCTTCCAAGCCCATCGGGCCGTTCTATCCGCGCGATGAAGCCGCGCGCCGCATGAGCCAGGAGCGTTGGACGATGGTGGAGGATGCCGGACGGGGTTGGCGGCGCGTCGTGCCATCGCCGGAGCCGCAGGCCATCGTGGAGGCCGCGGTCATCCGCGCGCTTCTCGACCAGGGTGTTGTCGTCGTGGCGGCGGGCGGTGGAGGCATTCCCGTCGTGCGGCGCGAAGCCGGATACGACGGCATCGAGGCAGTAGTGGACAAAGACCTGGCGGGCGCCGTGCTCGCGCGTGACGTGCGGGCGACGCTGCTGTTGATGTCCATGCCCGTGGAGCGGGTGGCCCTCCACTACGGTTCGCCGGCCGAGCGGGCGATCGACGTGATGTCCGCTCACGAGGCGCGTCGCTATCTT
>JBOGSE010000573.1:0-1623 GCA_050694895.1 bacterium
GCCTAGAATGAGGGCTTCGTCGACGCGTCGGTAGTCGTGAAGCTCACCCGCAGCGAACCACAACCCGATCTCAAACGCGGCTTCCTCCGGCGAGCCCGAGGCGTGCACGAGGTTTCGCACCGGCCGCCTCTGGAGATTGGCGACCGCCGGGGAGTCCGCCGAGAAATCCCCGCGGATGGTCCCCGGCGCGGCGCGATACGGCAGGGTGTCCCCGACCAGCTTCCGGGTCACGGCGATCGCATGCGTCCCCTGCAGCACGAACGCGACGACGGGACCCGAGGCGACGAAGTCGATCAGCCACTGCCGGACCTGGCGGCCGATCGTCAGAGCGTCGTCGGTCCCGGTTTCTTTGCGGACGTCGAGCCCGGCGGCCTGAAAGGCCTCGAGCGTCTTCGCCCCGATCGTGCGCAGGAACCCCTCGTCCGAGGGGTAATGGCGGCCAAGCAGATCCGCAGTCGCGCGGATCATCTTGAGGCCGACCACCTTCAAGCCGGCACGCTCGAACCGCGCGATGACTTCACCGATCAGTCCGCGCTGCACCCCGTCGGGCTTGAGGAACACCAGCGTTTGCTCTGAACGCGCGTCGGGCATCGTCCACCTCCCCGCAGAGAGACCGGTATAATGGTACTCGACGATGAGCCTCCGGGAACGGCTCGCCATCCTGGGTGCGAGCGTGGCCGTGGTGCTGGCAGCCGCGGCGTTTGCCTGGCGCGGCCAGATGATCCCGTACAACGTTTGGATCGAACTGCCGCCGGTCTCGCTGCCGATGCCGGTGGCGCGCACCGTCTTCGCGCCTGGCGAGGATGGCGTCGCGCCGCTGCTCATTGTCGTCGAGAACACTCCGGAGGCGCGGCCGCAGTCCGGGCTGGCCGATGCGTGTCTGGTCTACGCGGTGCCGACCGAAGCGCGCATCACAAGGTTTCTGGCATCTTTCTGCGACGCTGTCCCGAAAGTCGTTGGCCCGGTACGCAGTGTCAGACGGTACATGCTCGAGATCGCGGTCGATCTGGGCGCGATCCTGGTGCATGCCGGCTACAGTGGCGAATCGCTCGCGCACATCCGCGCCAGAAAGATTCCGGTGATCAACCAGTTCTGGACGCCCGGGCCGTTCTGGCGCGATGACGCGCGACGGATGCCGCACAACCTCTACACCGGCGTCGACAGGCTGCGCGCGCAAGTCGAGAACCATCCCAACGGACTGCGGCCGCGGGGTGTTCCTTACGCGTTTGGCCAGCTCCCCGCCGGCGGGGTGCGCGCAACCGCGGTCACCCTCGACTACGGCCCGCCGTACGCGGTGCGCTATCGCTACGACGCCCTGCGGCGCCGCTACGGGCGCGAGCAGGACGGCCGGCCCCACATGGACGCCGACGGCAAATCGATCGCCCCGACCTCGGTGCTCGTCCTCTTCGTCCGGTGGTGGGACGTTGAGGAACCGACGGGCCCCAGCAGCAAGATCGAATTCGTTGGCAGCGGGCGCCTCGCGGTGCTGGCCGATGGCCGGCTCATCGAGGGAACGTGGAGCCGGTCCAACCTGGGACCGCTCGTGCTGCGCGCGGGGCGCGCGCCCGTCGTGATCCCGCGGGGGCCGGTGTGGATCGAGTTGTTCCCCGCCGACCGGCCGTT
>JBOGSE010000574.1:0-1289 GCA_050694895.1 bacterium
CTTCCAGGCGCTGCCGGCCCACGCACCCGCTCACGCGCAGATAGTGCCGTCCCGAACGTCCGAACTGATGCCCGCTGATCACCGAGATCCGCGCCTCGCGCAGCAGGTACTCGGCGAGCTCCCACGACGGCAGGCCGCCGGCCTCGACATGACACCACAGGAAATAGCACCCAACCGGCGGGTGCACCCGAACACCCGGCATGCGGGTGAGCCTCGCCACCGCGTAGTCCCGGTTGCTCTCCAAATCCGCGATGACGCCGCGCAGCCAGGCATCAGCCGGCCCTCGCAGGACTGCCAGCGCCGCCCGCATGCCCAGCGCCCCGACCGCCTGGATGCCGAAGCGGATGACGTTGTACATGTGATCCATGACCGCGGCGGGTCCGACCGCGTAGCCGATGCGGAGGCCGGACAGGCAGTAGGCCTTGGAAAATGAGAACGCGGTAATGGTCCGTTCGGCCATGCCCGGCAGCGACGCGATACTCGTGTGACGGCGGCCGTCGAAGACAAGCTTCTCGTACTCCTCATCGGAGAAGACGAAGAGATTGTACCGCTGCGCGAGCGCGGCGATGGCCTCCAGATCCTCTCGCGTGTAGAGATAGCCCGCCGGGTTGTTGCCGTTGGAGAAACAGAAGACCTTCGTACGCGATGAGACGCGCCGGCTCAGGTCGGTCGGGTCGAAGACCCATCCAGCCGGCGTGTCGTGCAGCGGGACCGGGACGGCGGCGCCTCCGTACATCCGGACGACGGGCTCCATCGAGGCATACTCCGGATCGGGAAGCAGCACCTCGTCGCCGGGGTTGATCAGGACGCGCAGCGTGCCGTCGATGGGGAGCTGCGCCCCGATGGTCGGCAGAATTTCCGATTCCGGATCGGCAACGATGCCGTTGTCGCCCGCGAGTTTCTCCGCCAGGGCCTGCCGCAGGTCTGCGTCGCCGCGCACGCCCGGATAGTGGAACCGGCCTTCATCGAGGGCGCGCCGCAAGGCCTGCGCGACGAAATCGGGAGGCTGGCGGTGGATCTGTCCACCGGCCGAGAGGTTGACGACGGCGTCGATGTCGCGGCCGAGATCGCCCATGCGGTGCGCGTTGAGAACGGGGCTGGGCATCCCATCGTCCTCGTACTCCATCAGCAGCGCGCGCCGGGCCCGGTCGGACAACCACGTGGCACGGACCGACGCACGTATCCGATCCTGGCGCTGCTCCCACTGGGGCATGGCGGGGATTCCATCTCTTCGGCCGCCGGCATCGGCGCTGGATGGGCACATCGATTTGGATGGTGACGTGTTCGGA
>JBOGSE010000575.1:0-3379 GCA_050694895.1 bacterium
TCCGGTAGCCCGCCCAATGACGGGCCCGGAAGCGTTCAGGGATGATCAGATCGAGCGACTGTCCCATAGCTTCGGCGGCAGAATGGCCGAACATGACCTCGGCAGCACGGTTCCAGAAAACGATCACGCCGGCGCGGTCCGAGACGATCACGGCCTCCGGCATCTCTTCGACAATACGCTGGAACAGCCAGGGTGAAGGGGCAGTCATCGCTAGGGTCGCTCTCTCCGGGACCGCTGGCGCTGCGCTATGTCGACCAGTTGATCGTCAGCCCGCCAGGTAAGCACGAAGGCACATCACGAGCCTCGTACTTTGCTCTAGCCTGGATTTCCACGGACCGGAATTCGCCTAAGATTCCGGCTCACCGCGGCCAGTGTCTCACGTCGTCAATCGCAGCGGCACGCCGTTCCACCAGGGCACCTTGACGGGTTTGTTGAGCCGGCCCGAAGCGATGACGATGGGCAGATGGGCGCGGCGATGGAACTGCACGATGACCTCCGTGGGGGTCACCTGCACGGTCGCGGGCATGTCGATGAGGTCGCGGAAGACCTGGCGGGCCTGGGCATCCGCATACCCGCGCATGGTGCGGGCGAGGAGGCGGTAGAGGCCACTGGCGATCACCAGCAGGGCCATGTCAAAGTCCACCTTGAGGCCCACCGCGGACGACAGGGCGTCCAGGTGGAAGAAGCGCACGGCATCGGACAGCGCGTTCTCGATGAGCATGCGTTGCGCGTAGCGCGTGATCACCGCGGCGGCGCCCCGACGGTCGTTCGTCAGGAGGATTGTCGCCTCCTCGTGGCCCAGGTCCTCAATGAACATCTGGCGGAAGGTGTGATTCTTCACCAGCTCCACGGGCTGTTCGAAGACGCGCGGGAACCGGTACTTCCGGGTCGGCACCTCCAATTCGACCGTGCGCCACGCGGACGGCGGGACCAGCGCGATCTCCTTGCGCAGGTGGGGGGACCGACGGCGCAGCGTAATGAATGTGATCCCGAGGTCGGCCAGCCGCCCCAAGTTGCCGTAGGTCGTCAGGCGGGAATCGAAGACGAGATACCGGGGCCGGTCCCCGTGGGTGCGCGTCCAGAAGTCAACGAAGCGGAAGATCTCCTCCGCCTCTTCGCCCTTGCGAAGATCCGCATTGGCGTAGCAGAAGGCGTGCCCGTCGGCATCCTGGGCCAAGAAGGTGAGCACACTCTTTTGCTTCCGGCTCCGCATCGACACGTAGTGGCGCTCGATCACGGGATGTTCGCCGTAATAGGGGACGGAGTGGAAATCGAGGTTGAAGGAGCGTCCGGCGAAGAGGTGGGCGCCCGTGACAGGCTCCTGCCAGGCGGCCAAGAGCTTGGTGGTCATCGCGTGATCGATCCGCGACGAGTACTCGGCGAGGTAGCTCTTCTTGGGGATGGCATTGAGCCCCGCGAACAACGCCAGCCCCTCGTCGGCCACCAGCGCCATGATGTGGTTCTTACGCTCGATCGACCAGAGCTTGAGGGCCAGGGCCGCCCGCAGCGCGTGGGGGGCCGGAATCATCTGGGAGCCGGGCAGCCGCGCGGCCTGCGCCAACTCGGTGACGTGGAGGCGGATGAGCTCCGGCACGAACAGGAACAAGCCCCCACAGCGGGTCTGAAACCGGCGGGGCGCCAGGGAGAACGCGCGCGCATCGGCCACGGGCTCGACCGTCGGATGAGGGCGGGCCGGCCGTTCCTCGTCCAAGCGCCGCGGCAGGGCCGCGAACCCCTCGGCCTTGAGCACTTCCCGCACCGCGGTCGGGCTCAGGGGGAGGTGGCGTTCTTTGAGCGCCTCGCTGATCTCGTAGATCGAGTAGTTCCGCTTGCGGAGGGCGATGATGGCGGCTCGAGCGGCGGACTTCTTGGGCTGAGCCACGGGGCCGGGCCGCGGGGAGGCAAAGAAGACGGGCGCGGCCTGCCGCCGGAAGTGATGGCACATCACATGGAAGGCGCCGGGCGAGTACCCGAAGGCCCGGGCCGCCTCGGCGGCCGGCCGCTCGTCGACGAAGTACGCGCGCAGGGCCTCGTACTGGCGTTGCTTGGGCGACGTGGGGTGCAAGAAGACACGCTTACAGGCGCTTAGACTCTTCGGTGCACCCAACGGCACATGTCATGAGTACTACATACCACTCGTGGGGGCCAAGCAAAAACATCGGCCCAACCAGTAGCTGCCCAATCGCCGAGGGAGAACGGCGCCGGATCGCTGCCGCCGCGCCCAGTGGCGCCGCAAAGCTCGGGCAATCAAGGACCAGAAAATGAGGGCATATCAGTGCACAGATACGATAAGCTCACACGGGGGGCGTACCGGCTACGTTGCTCAGATCTGGAAGCGAGGAAGCGTCCATGGGGCCGCTGGTGGACGCCGAGTTGCCCCGGTTCGCTTAGGGCGTTAGGCTTCCGTGGAAATCCAGGCTAGTGGGGCTGGCCCACCTGGATCGCGAAGGGCAACCGCTTGCACCTCCCGGCCTGAAGGATGAGCAGCCGTCGCGGAACATCTTGAACTTCGAACGGGGATAATACAGGAGCGTGGTTCCCGTAAGAACACGGCTACGCCGGTGGGCGAGTACGACGGCTCAAGACGCGGCCGTCAGGAGGTAGAGTCCGGAGGATGTTCACAGTGCCACTGGGCGTGGTGGACGGCCGGACGCCCACCACGACGCTCAGCCGCCACCAGGGTCTGATCGCCGGGCTCCTCGTGGTGGCTTTCCTGCTTCTGGCCATCCTCGGCTTGCGTCATCTCTCGCTCACCTTCGACGAGCCCCATCACTGGCAGTTCGGCCAGAACATCCTCGCGGGCAACTCTGGCCGCTTCGACGACAGCAAGATGCCGGTGAGCGCGGCGAACGCCGTACCCGGGAAGATCGCGACCTGGCTAGCGCCAGGCCCTCTGCAGGACCGCCTGGCCTCGCCGGCCGCCGCGCGGTCGGCCACCATCGCGGCGTCGGCCCTGCTCGCGTTTCTGACCTTCCGCTGGGCACGCGAGCGGTATGGCGTAGGGGCCGGCCTGTTCGCGCTCACCCTCTACGCGTTTGATCCGAACCTGATCGCACACTCGCGCCTCATCACCACGGATCTCTACGCGGCCCTCGGTGTCACGGCGACGTGCTACGCGTTCTGGCACTTCTGCCGACAGCCCGGCTGGCGAACGGGTCTGCCGACCGCAGCCGCCCTCGCCGCCAGCCAGGTGGCCAAGTACTTCTGTGTTCTCCTCTATCCAGTGCTGGCGGTACTCGCGCTCGCGTACTGGGCCCCGGCGCTGGCGGCCCTCGCACGCCGTCGCGATCTCCGCGGCCTCGTGGCCGTCACCAGGGAGACGGCGACGTGGACCGCCATTCTGGTTGTGGTGAGTCTGGCCCTCATCAACGTCGGCTTC
>JBOGSE010000576.1:0-1328 GCA_050694895.1 bacterium
CAAACGGAAACGCGACCGCAAGGATAACGGCCCAGACGATGAGGTTGCGGAGATAGCGGTTGGTCACGTGCCTACGATCCTCCGGCGGAGAGCAACTGTTCTGTCCGTCGCGCCCCGATTATATCACCCTATACCATCTATACGATCCGTCTCCTTGGTCGGATTACCGCGCTTTGGTACACCCACGATCGCGATGCCGCCCGCAGTCCGGTGGGCGCGGAGACCGGGAAGGTCGGCGCGCTCACCCTGTCGGCCGCCCGCGGCCATCAGCCGGATCCATTCAATATGGACGAACGCCAGATCGCGAATGTTCCCGCCCGCCGCCGACAGCGCCCGGCGCACGACCCGCCGCTGGAGCGCAACGGGCAACGCCCGAAACCGCGGGACGTCGATCGTCACCCGGCCGCGTCCGCCGTTCCGGCGGACCATCGCCTCCGCGGCCTCGTCCGCGAGGTGATCCAGCAGCGCCGCATCATCCGCTACCTGAAGCGCGAGGCGCTGAAGCACCGCCTTGATACCCGGATTATACCCAGCAAGATACGGAAGCAAGTCCTGCCGGATGCGGTTGCGCAGAGGCGCGCGCGATCGATTCGTCGGATCGGACCGCCAGCGGACCCCTTCGGCCCTCAGATATGCCACAATCTCCTCGCGCCGCACGCCCAGCAGGGGGCGAATCACGCGCAGCCCCTCGTGAGGTCTCGTCGCCGGCATCCCTCCCAGACCGTCGGCCCCGGCGCCTCGGAGCAACCAGAGGAGAACGGTCTCGGCCTGATCGTCGGCGGTGTGCCCGGTGGCAATGTGCGTCGCGCGAACGCGCCGCGCGGCGCGAGCCAGCGCCGCGTATCGCAGCGCGCGCGCCGCTTCTTCAAGTGTCAGGCGGTGGCGCTTTGCGTGCGCCCGGACGTTCACGCGACGCACGGAGACGGGAATGCCCCAGCCGCGCGCGGTCTGTCGAACGAACGCCGCGTGAGCTCGACTCGCGCGATGCAGGCCGTGATCCACATGCACCACACGCAGCCGAAGGCGAAACTCCTCTCGCAGGCGTCGCAGCAGATGCAGCAGCGCCATCGAGTCCGGGCCGCCGGAGGTGGCGATGACGACGCTTTCGCCGCCCGAGAGCATCTGCTCGCGGCGCAGCGTCTGGCGAACTCTCTGCACAACCTGGTGTGGCTGGAAGGTAGCGGGCATGGGCCTGACCTGCGAGTGGGCAGCCTGACCGTGCATCGGAAAACGATGGTGGCGGCGGGGAGACTCGAACTCCCGACTCCGCGGGTATGAGCCGCGTGCTCTAACCAGCTGAGCTACGCCGCCACGACTAAGTCATTATA
>JBOGSE010000577.1:0-4130 GCA_050694895.1 bacterium
GGTCCGTGCGCCGGATGGCGGCCCGCGTGGGCGTCAGCCCCGCGACGGTGCAGCGGGTCTGGGCGCGCGCCGGGTTGCAGCCGCACCGCCTCGAGCGGTATGTCACCAGCCCCGACCCCGACTTCGAGCGCAAGGCCGCCGACATCCTCGGGCTGTATCTGCGCCCGCCCGCCCATGCGGCCGTGTTCTGCGTGGATGAGAAGACCGCGATTCAGGCGCTCGATCGGCTCGATCCGGTGTTGCCGCTGTCCCCGGGCCGCGCCGAGCGCCATGGCTTCGAGTACGTGCGCCATGGCACGCTCTCGCTCTACGCGGCGCTGGAGGTCGGCACCGGCCAGGTGGAAGGGCGGACGGTGCCGCGGCACACGAGTGCCGCCTTCGTGGGGTTCCTCGATCAGGTGCTCGCCAAGCAACCCAAGCGGCGGGAAATCCATGTGATCTGTGACAACCTCTCGGCGCATAAGACGCACGCGGTGCGGGATTGGCTCGCCGCCCATCTGCGTGTCACGATCCACTACACCCCGACCTACAGCTCGTGGCTCAATCAAGTCGAGCTGTGGTTTGCGAAGATTGAGCGCGACTGCATCGCCCGCGGCATCTTCACCTCGACCACCGACTTGCGGCGCAAGCTGATGCAGTACATCCGGCTCCACAACAAGACCTGTCGGCCATTTCACTGGACGTATCGTTCACCCAAGCGTCGCATCCGTACTAGCGGTGTTTGAGAGACAGTCCACTAGGTCGGTCACGGCGGCTTTGGCCGCTTTGTTCATACCCTGGCTGGCCGGACAGGCCGTGGCTCAGCAGGGGGCGGTTTCCGAGTACGACGTACCGGACGAGGTAGACCGGTGCATCAAGTCGCTTGGGACCGGGTATGAGATCAGCGGGAGGATCAACCCATTCTATTTGCGCGGGGACTTCGATGGCGACGGCAAGGTCGACCACGCCGTGCTCGTTCGCCGGAATGATCAGCAGGGCATA
Organism: bacterium; assembly: GCA_050694895.1. GTDB lineage: Bacteria > Sysuimicrobiota > Sysuimicrobiia > Sysuimicrobiales > Humicultoraceae > JBQTJP01. The sequence continues at coordinate 982 of JBOGSE010000577.1, forward strand.
GTGATCTGTCGGAGCGTGGGGGGACAGCTCCCCGTGCTTGGAGCGGGAGTGGAGTTCCATCGGATCAAGGATCTAGACTTCGATGCTTGGCAGGTGCATCCGAAAGAGCGGCGCGTTGAGCAGGGTGTAGGGGAAGGCAAGCCTCCCCGTCTCCGCAGTGACGCAATCCTGATAGTGTGGGAGGAATCCGCGAGCGCTCTCATCTATTGGGATGGAACGCGCTTCGTTTGGTACCAACAGGGTGACTGAGACAAGGTGGCCGCCGGCGGAACTGTAATCGCCCGTCGCGCGATCGTCCTCTCGCGTAACGCTGCGCTTCTCGTCGACGTCTCCTGTCGACGCCCGTCCCTCGTTTCGCCGACCCTTCGGCCAGATTCGCCGCTGCGGAGCACGCCGGCAACTAGGTGGCACAAAGGAGGCATTCGTGGGACGGAAAGCGTTGACCGGTGCAGCACTTCTGGTCCCAGTCCTAGTCATTTCGGCGTGGGTTCTGCAACGACGGGCGAACAAGGGAGTCGGGATACAGCAGCCGCAAGTGCATCCTTGGTGCGACCCGAACCTGTCTTCTCGGTCATCGCAGCTCCTCTTGACCTCGGACAGTCTGGGCCCGATTACGATCAGTCTGTCACGCCCGTCGCTTGAGAAAGCATGCCCCGGGCTTGTGGACACGACTAGCTATGGGGATGAGGGCATACGGCGCCGGGTGACAGAACTGGTTCTGAAAAGGGAGTACATTGGGGATATCGAGTGGAACAGCGCTGGCATAATGAGCAGACTGGTGATTCGCAGCCCGCTGGTCGTGACTACGGATGGTCTGCATGTCGGCTCGCGACTAGAAGAAGTGAGACAGGCGTTGGGCGTGCTCACGGCCGGCGCCGACGAACACGGCGTGTATGTGTGGGTCGAGAGTCTTCCCAACATCGGTTTCAAACTCTCCGCGAAGGTTGGCGAATCTGTCGATACGCAACGCCCCTTCGACTCCAAGATTCTGCCGGACACGAGCAGGGTTCAGGAGGTGCTGTTCGGGCCCGACTCTTAGAATCGACGTAGTCGAGCCTCTTCCCGCGACGCCACCCCGCCACGTATAACACCTCGTCCACCGGTTCTCGTAGGGGGAGGCAGGTAGAGGTTCGGGGAGGTTGGTAGGGGAAGGTGGAGTCGCAGGTTGAGCGCGGGGGAACGACGCGGCGGTTGTAGGGGTGACCTCGACTAACCGCCACAACCTACACCACCTCAGACTTCACGCCCCCGCCGCCGCCGCCAACCGCTGGATCGCCGCCTCCTTGCCCACCACATACAACAGCTCGTTCACCGGTTCCGACACCGTACCCCCCGTGAGCGCGATGCGGATCGGCTGAAACACCTTCCCCGCGGCCACCCCGCGCTCCTCGGCGAGCGCGCGCAGCCGCCGCTCCAGCGCCTCGGGCGTCCACTCCACGTCCTTCAGCGCCGCGACGCTCGCCGCGAGCGCGCTCCGGTACCCCGCCGGATCCTGCGCGATTTCCTTCGTGGCCTTTTCATCGAGCGTAACGCGCTGCGCGTCGAGCCGCACGGCCACCTGCCGCGCCACGTCGATCGTCGTACGCGAGCGCGTCTTCACCGCCGCGATCGCCTTGAGCACGGCCTCCCGGTTGCCGTTCACGCCGAGCTCGGCGAGCTGCGGAGCGACCAGCGGATACAGCTCCTCGGCCGACGCCGCCGACAGATACTGCCCGTTCATCCACTCGAGCTTGGTGGTGTCGAAGATCGCCGGCTTCTTCTGGATGCCCTCGAAGGAGAAGCGCTGGATCATCTCCTCCAGGGTCATAATCTCCCGGTCGCCGCCCGGCGACCAGCCGAGCAGGGCGAGGAAGTTGCGCATCGCCGCGGGCAGGATGCCCAGGTGCTGGTAATCGCCGACCGCGGTGGCGCCGTGGCGCTTGGAGAGCTTCTTGCCGTCGGGGCCGTTGATCATGGGGACGTGGCCGAACACCGGCGGCGCCTTCCCCAGCGCGCGGTACAGCGCGAGCTGCTTGGGGGTGTTCGAGATGTGATCGTCGCCCCGAAGCACGTGGGTGACGGCCATGTCGAGATCGTCCACCACGACCGCGAAGTTGTACAGCGGCGAGCGATCGGAGCGCAGGATCACGAAGTCCTTGATGTCCTCACCCTGGAAGCTGATGCGCCCGTGCACCGCGTCCTCCCAGGCGATCTCGCCCGGCGGCAGCCGCAGCCGGATGGTCCCCGCGTCGAGGTAGGCCTGGTCGGAGGCCAAGAGCTGGTCGGCCACCTCCTGGTGGCGCTTGCTGCGCGCGCCCTGGAAGACCGGCGGCTCGTCCCAATCGAGGCCGAGCCAGGTGAGGCCGTCGAGGATGACTTTCGTATGTTCGTCGGTGGAGCGCGCTTTGTCGGTGTCTTCGATGCGCAGGAGGAATTTGCCGCCGCTGCGCCGGGCGTAGAGCCAGTTGAACAGGGCGGTGCGGGCGCCGCCCACGTGCAGGTAGCCCGTGGGGGAGGGGGCGAAGCGGACGCGGACGCTCATGCGGGCTCGGGCCCCTCGGGCCAGACCGGATCGGGCCGCGCGGGAGCCGGCTGGTCGGGGCCGAGGTTCTCGGGCGCCATCCCCGCGTAGATGAAGTTCTCCGGCGGGATCGGGATGCCGGCCAGGCGGCGGAGCAGCGCCAGCTGCCCGGCGTGCGTCATGGCGTCGGCCAGCGGGCCGCGCAGCAGCTGCTCGATCGTGATCTCGCGCAGCGGCGCCCCGGTCTCGAGCCGGCGTCCCAGGTCCTCGAGCAGCTCGTGGAACCGGCGCACCTCGTCCGGCAGGGTAGGGAGCGGGTCGGGCCGGTAGCGCCCGCCCAGGAAGAAGGTGCGCGCGTAGCCCAGCAGGCTCGCCATGTGGCGCACGAGCTCCTTGGGGGTGCGCACCTGGCGGCCCGCGGTGAAGTCCCCGAAGGCGTCGGGCGCGCCGCGCACCGCCTTCTGGGTCCGGTAGGCGAGCGACGCCAGGAAATGGCGCAGCAGCGCCCGCTGTTCGTCCACGAAGGGCCTATGGGGTGGCGGTACGGAGAGGGGGGGATTCGAACCCCCGATAAGGCTGTTAGGCCCTATAACGGTTTAGCAAACCGCCGCCTTCAGCCACTCGGCCACCTCTCCAGCGAAAGCAGAAC
>JBOGSE010000578.1:0-2112 GCA_050694895.1 bacterium
CCACTGGTTTGCGATCTCGTGCGCGGACACGGCGCCGGCAGCATCCTCCGAGGTCACGGTCATGATAGTGATGTCGGCTACGACGATCGCCGCAGCCGCCCCGACGGGCCGCACCTCGACGGGGATCTGACGTCGTCCGGGTTCAGGCAGACTCAGCACGTCGGTGATGCGCTGGTTGATCTGCGTGACGCGCTGCGCCAACGTCATCCCGAAAGTCCCTTGCGTAATGCGACAAATCCAGACCCCGCCGAGTGAGATGTCGCCGATTTCCGCCGCGGCCGGCACCGGCAGAATCGCCTGGAGCACCATTAGCGCGGCGACCATACCTGCCATCTGGATTCGATGGTGCAGCATGTGCATATCAGCTCAGCGCGACCGCCGGTCGCTTCTGCGCGAAGCCGGTCGCCTGCTCGAACGCATGGGCATTGCCGAGGGCGAGGCACTTCGCGTCGTCCAGCTTCGCCACGATCGCGTTGACCTTGGGGTTAACCCGGTCGATCTGTTGCAGATAGGCCGCCATCACCTCGCGCGCCGAGAGCTTGCGTGCGCGAATCAGATCGGCCAGCTCGCGTCCGCTTATGAAGCAGAGATTGCTAGACTTGGCGAACACACCGGTATCCGTCGCCATCGTGGTTTCCTCATATTCACTTGAGCATTGGCCCATCGGTTGTACTCGTACAGCGACGGAATGTCCTGCTTAGCCATGCTGCCGATTCCTTCAAATCGCCTCGGAGTCCTGACAGGAGCCTATAGGAATTCCGGACACGGACGGTCAATCGATGAGGAGTCACCCTGGATGAACTTGATGCCGGGAACAGGAGGACGCGAGTGGCCCTAGAGCCAGCACAGATAGCAGCACTGAAGCGGCTGTCAAGCCCAACGGTTGCAAACGCGATCGAAACGTTCAAGATCCGGCCGCGCGAGGCAGGCAATGTGTCGTCGGAAGTCCGGGGACTCTTCCCCGAACTCAGCCCGATTGTCGGCTATGCCGTTACAGCGCTCATACGCGCAGAGCGCGGGCCGGTCGAGGGCCACCGGGCCAGCACCTTCGCTTACTGGGACCACGTCCTCTCGATTCCTGCGCCGCGAGTGATCGTCGTGCACGACCTGGACGACCCGCGCGGTCAGGGCGCGCAGTGGGGCGAAGTCCAGGCGAACATTCACAAGGCGCTGGGTTGCGTGGGCGTCGTAACGGACGGCTCGGTCCGCGACCTTGACGAGGTCCGGGCGCTCAGGTTCCAATTCTCTGCGGCGCACGTCTCGGTCTCGCACGCCAACGTTCACCTGGTCGGTTTTGGGATTCCGGTGAAGGTCGGCGGGGTATGGATCCAGCCGGGCGATTTGATCCATGCAGACCAGCACGGCGCGGTCACGATCCCGCTCGAGATCGCCGACCGCATCCCGGAGGCGGCCGCGAGGATCGAGGCGGAAGAGCGCCGGATCATCGAACTGTGCAAATCACCAGAGTTCTCGGTGGATCGTCTCAAAGCCGTCTACAAGGAAATCAGGCCAGGCACCTACTGAGTTGTCCTTCGAGTTCCTGCAAACCTCTGTCCGGCGAGTTATCGTTCTGGCTCTCTAGGTTGAAACGTGTCCTTCCGGCACTCTCGAGCCACGACGGCACCAAAACGGGTTAGTGTCCCTTCTTCACCTCTACTGACCGTCCACGTGAACCGGCCGTCGGTATAGCGCGAACCTTCGGCCAAGGGGACCTGCACCAGCCTGTACGTGTTTCCCTGGAACGTCACTGTGGCGATTGAACCATTAACTGTGGCAATGACCGCCATGCCGCCTGCGCACGTATACGTGGTACCGGTGACCTGCGATGACGCAGCCGTGCGGCACTCTCGGGCTATCACGGCGCCGTCATGGACTAGTGTCCCCTCTTGACTTCTGCTCAGCGTCCACGTGAACCGGCCATCGGTGTAGCGGGAACCTTCGACCAGGGGGACCTGCACCAGCCTGTGCGTGTTTCCCAGAAACGTCACTATAGCGGTTGAACCGCCATACGCAGCGCTGACCGTCACGCCACCCGCGCACGTATACGTGGTACCGGTGAGCGCACCAATGAGCGGCGAGGACGAAGCCGTGCGACACCCTCGGGCTATGACG
>JBOGSE010000579.1:0-2162 GCA_050694895.1 bacterium
GTGCGGCGGAGCCTCTTCAGGTCTTTCGCCAGCATTCGGAGCCCCTGGATGCGCGACTCGATCTCTTTCACCTTCGCGTCGAGAAGGTTCACGACGTAAGGGCATGGGTACGTGCCCTGGTCCCGAAAGGCGAGAACCTCTTTGATCTCTTTCAAGGCGATCCCAAGCGACTGTGCGCTCCGGATGAACTCAAGGCGCTCAATATCCCGATCTTCATACCGCCGGTACCCGGACTCGGTCCGGGGAGCCGCTGGCAGCAATCCCGTTGCCTCGTAATATCGGATGGTCTTGGGATTAAGACCGGCCTGCTTCGCCAGTTCACCGATTTTCATGTGCTCACCCCTGACGTGTCAGTGAGCCCTCACCTCTGCCCTCCGGCCCTCCTGATGATCGGCATCTTCGCGATAACTGTCACGTCGCCCTTGCGAACGGCCGCCTTGGTCCCATCCGGCTCCGCCGCCCTTGACCTTCCACCCGACTGGAAGGTGTACAAGCAGCCTGAGACCTGGCCGATCTGGAAGGGAGATGTTCTGGATGATCACGGCACCGTCAGCAAGTGCCCCTTACTGGGACGAACGCATCTCGGAGGACCGTGCGCGGTTCCGCGCCAAGATCGGCGGGCTGCATTGTTCCCTGTGCACGAGCACGATCGAGAAGGCGCTCGGACGCCAGCCGGGCGTGAAGAAGGTCGCAGTCAGTCTAACCCATGAGCAGGCTTTGGTCGACTACGATCCTATGCTGGCTCGGCCTGGGCAGCTGCTCCAAACGCTCCGAGAGCTCGGGTACACGATTCGGGATCCGCGAAAGCTGCGCCCTTACGAGGAGGAGGAGGCGGAGCTCGTCCGCGAGGGCTGGCGACTCGTTGGGGCCATCGGCTTCAGTCTGGTCACTATTGGCCTCATCACACGGCTGATGAGTGCCGCGTCGCTGGCCATCCCAGTGGTCACGGGGCTCAGTCTGATCTCAGTCGCCGTCCTTCTTCTCAAGGGCCAGGGCACGGCAACCGCGCTTGCGGGCGCGCTGGGTCTCAGTGCGGTCACCATCGCCGCCCTGGTCGTCAACGCCCGGGGTCTTCTCGGGGACGCGGTGTCCTGGGTAGTCGGTGTGTTTGCCATCACCGTCGTCTTCGGGCTGGCCTGGCATATCTTGGTGATGGCCGCTCAATCCCTGCGGCGAGGGATTCTCAATCAGCATGTCTTGCTGGAAACCGGCGCGTTTGCCGGCATCGTCGGGGGCGTTCTTGGCCTCGTCTTGCAATCGTCCGGGTACCCAACCGCGCCGTTCTTTGCTGTCTCAGTGTTGATCGTGAACTACCACATCTTCTCGGAGTTTCTCTCACTGCTGGTGAAGACCCGAAGTTCTCAGTCGGTCAGGCGACTCCTGGAGCTGCAGGCGGAGACTGCGCGGGTGCTCCGGGAAGGTTACGAGCAGGAAATCTCCATCGAGGAGGTGGTCGTTGGCGACCTCGTGCGGATTCGGCCTGGAGAACGCATCCCAGTTGATGGGGTCGTGGTCGCCGGCCACTCAGCGGTCGACGAGTCCTTTGTCACGGGCGAGCCAATTCCAGTCGAAAAGGCGGAGGGTGATTCCACCATCGGAGGCTCTATTAACGGCTCAGGCGCCCTCCTCGTCAAGGTCTCTGTCGTCGGGGAGGGGACATTTCTCCAGCAGGTCATCCGCCACGTCGAGGACGCACGTGCGCTCAAGCCCGGCTTGCTCCATCTCGTCGACCGCATCCTGGTTGTCTATACTCCCACTGTCCTCAGCGTCGCAGGCCTCTCCCTTCTTGGCTGGACGTTGGGCGCATGGCTCATCATGGGCCAGATGGACGTGCGGCGAGCAGTCTTCGCCGCATTGAGTGTGTTGGTGATGGGTTATCCTTGCGCCGTCGGGATCGCTGCCCCGCTTGCCATCGTGCGCGGCGCGGGCGCGGCCGCCGATCAGGGCATCATCATGCGCACGGGCGAGGCCTTCCAAGCCTTCGGGTCTGTGCGGTACATCGTGCTGGATAAGACAGGAACGCTGACCGAGGGTCGCCCCACCGTCCAGGAGATTGAAGCCCTCGGTGACCCCAACGACGTGCTCGCCGTGGCCGCAGCCGCAGAATCCTCCTCGGAGCATCCGCTTGGCCACGCGGTGCTCAACGAAGCCCTGGCACGGGG
>JBOGSE010000580.1:0-5617 GCA_050694895.1 bacterium
GCCGGCGTTGCAGTTGACGCACAGTGCTTTCAAGACATCAAAGCTGCGTACTCCCTCGCGGCGAGCCTCCGGAGGGGCCGCAACTTGGAAGAGGACGATGTCCAGATAATCGAAACCAAACTCCAGCCTTGATAGGTAACATGCAGTCTCATGATCCCGCCGCGCTGGCATGCCGGCGGTCGAGGTCGCGAAACCTCCCGTGCTCTTTGTGGAAGAACATCTCGATGTCACCGACGGGGCCGTTGCGGTGCTTGGCCACGCGGATCTCCGCGACGTGCTCTTTGTCCTCGGCCCGCGCCTTGGCCGCGTCGTAATACTCCTCGCGGTAGATGAAGAGCACGAGGTCGGAAACTTGCTCGAGTTCACCACTGTTGTGGACGACGATGCCGTTTGCCACAAAGTTATGGGTGCCTGGCATCACCAGATCGTACACAGCTTCCCTGCCAGTCGGGACTACGCTGACTACGCGATCCCACAACAGATCGTTCGTTGCGATCTGATAGACCCGTGCATCCTGAAGTCTTTCCGCAAGCGCGGCCGCAGTTAGACGATCTAGCGACTTGTTGGTTTGGAGTCTGAAACCAAGCTCTCTCCAACTCAGGCCTGCGGCCTTCTTGCGCTCCCAGAGTTCAGCCGTGACGGCGACCGGTAGCCGGTCGACCTGAGGCTTGCTGCGTCTCGTTCTCAGCTCTGTGACGCAGGATCCGACCAGCGAATTCTTTCGGCCCTCAATCCCTATAATGTCGCAGAACGCCGCCAGGTGCCGTGAGTCCTCGACGGTGACCCGGTATATTGGAGTGGTCGCCTTTTTGCCCGTATAGCCCGAGCTTACCTGCGCGACAATGCCAAACCGCAAAAGCAGGTCGCGTACGTCTTCTGCCAACCCCCAGCTGACCGTATCGTAGTGGAGCGACCACAAGAAGGTCCCGTTGCGGTAGTTGCGGCGCGTCAGACATCCGTCTGTGGAAAACATCGCTCTGAGCAACGAGCGAAGGCCGGCTCTGTCTGCGTCGACGAAAACCCGATCCGGAACACGCTTATCGTACGAAGACTGACCTTCGATTTGCAGCGCACGCAGCCACTCGCGCATCGGATTTCCGTGAGGGCGACCATACGCCCGCGGAGAATTGCTGCCATTCGGATACACCGACGCAAAGTCCACCTCTGGCGTTCCATTCGCTTCACCACGCCGAGCAAGAACCCCGAACTCCCTCTGCGCAACGGCAATACAGTCCTCAAAAGTGTGCGGATCTGAGCTGATAAATGATAGCCCCCGGTGATGCTGGTAACTGCCGTCTCCGATTAAGTAGCCCAATAGCCTCAAGCGATCCGAGCTCAACGAGGGCCGGCCCGGGTGGAAAACGGGGAGACGCCGCGCGGCGCCAATGACACAGTCGGGGCGGAGGGTTTCTATCGCCCTCCATCCTTCAGGCGTCAGGACCGGGTGGTTTGCGGTCGCCCTCAACCGCCGGCCTGTGCTCGTCTGCACCTCGAACACATCGTTTTCACCCTTCTCAAGCACCGCCGCAGGACGAACGGGCGTAAGGCGCCCCTGGTGATCGAGTGAAAGGAGTCGCGGCCAGGACTTCTGACCTGCGAGTCGGCCCACGGTCAGGCGGCGACCCGTATCTGCATCCCAGACAACCGTGTCGGCGGTCACGCATTCTCGTAGGTGCGACAATTGTGGCCGCCGGGTGCCCGTGGTCTCTACGACGCGCGAAAGCTGCGAGATCGCAATCACGGGAACGTCGAGCTCCTTGGCAAGCGACTTTGTCGACCGGGCGATCTCCGAGACCTCCTGGGTGCGGTTCTCGGCCCGTTTGTACGACTGGATCATCTGGAGATAATCGATGATGATCAGCCCCAGCCCATGCTCGGCCTTCAGTTTGCGGGCTTTCGCGCGCATCTCGATACCCGAGATGTTGGCGGAGTCATCGATGAAGATCGGCGCTTCGCTCAATTGCCCCATCGCCATGGCCAGACGCGGCCAGTCGGCATCGGTCAGATACCCGCTGCGCAGACGGGAGGAGTCCACCTGGGCTTCGCTGCACAACATGCGCTGCACGAGTTGCTCTTTGTTCGTCTCCAGGCTGAAGATGGCCACGGGAATCTTGTGCTGGAGGGCCGCGTGCTGCGCGATGTTCAACGCAAACGTCGTGTTGTGCACGCAGATGTCGTTGGCGACGAAGTTGTGCGTCTCCGGCACCGTGAGATCGTAGACCTGAAAGGCACCCACTTCCTCGATGGTGGTGATCTCCTCCCACATCACATCGACCTCGTCCAGCAGCGAGCGCTGCGCGTTGCGCGCCCACCGCCGCAGCCGCTCCCAGCCAAAGATGCCGGTTTCGCGGAACAGCGCGAGCGCCGCGCCCACACCGAGCGTCAGCGTCGCCCCGGCGCGCACGGCGGGGGCGCCGAACCGCAGCAGGAGATGCTGCACGCCGCGCGCCAGCGGCTGTGACGAGCAGACGACCTGCACGCGATACCCATCGGGATGCTCGCTGACCTCCGCCGCACTCCCGAGCAGCCGGTTGAGGAAGAGCGCGAGCTTGTCGCGCCGCAGCGTGTAGACACAGGCCGGCAGCGCGCGGGCCGCGGGAGGCAATCCCAACTCGGGATAGCGCCACAGCAGGCCGGCAATCGCCGCGCCCCCTTCGGCCCCGCCACCGATGCCCGCCGCCGATCCACCGGCGGCGGTCCACCCCGTCGTGCCGGCGATGATCGCCTCGGCGGCCGCGGCCGCATCCGCAAAGTCCTCCGCGATCTGCGGACTGGCCGGGAGACGTCCGCTGAGCAAATATGCCAGCAGCTTGACCTCGTGGTCGGGGAGGTCCCCGCGCCCGAAGACCGGGAGGCGACGCGGGACCGCGATGAGCGTCCCCTGGGTGAGCGCGGCAAGCGGCTCCCATCCCGAAGGCGTGAGAAACGGATGCGTGAGCGTCGTCTCGACCTGGCGGCCACCGCTGGTGGTCACCCGAAAGACCGGCTTGATGCCGTCGTCGACGAACAGGCTGGGCGCCGTCGGACGGAACCGGTGCTCGCCGTTCAGGCTGAGCAGCATCGAACGCTGAGCGGCCACCATTTCCTGAATCGTGCGCACGGCCCCTGTGGATGCGTCGAGAACCTCCGCATCGAACTTCAGACACTTCCCCATCGACGGGCGCGCCGCCACGATCACCAGATCGGAGGGTTGCAGCCCCGAGGTGAGTTTGTCGAGCTCGGCGAATCCGGTGGGGACGCCGGTGACGGTGCCTTTATCTCTGTACCGGCGGTCGATCCGCTCGAAACTCTCTCTCAGAACTTCGGCGATGGGGAGGAAATGCTGGCCCATGCGCCGGCTGGCGATGCCGAACACCAATTTTTCGGCCTGATCGACCAGGATCTCGACATCCTGGTCCTCGCGGAATCCCATGCCGACGATCTGCGTCCCGGCACCGATCATCTGACGCAGCATTGACTTCTGCACGACCAGACGCGCGTAGTATTCAACGTTGGCGGCGGTCGGGACGGCGTGCAGGAGCGAGGTGATGTACGCGGCCCCGCCGACGTCGTCGAGCAATCCCTTCGCGCGCAGCCGGTCGGTGACGCTGACGAGATCGGCAGGCTCTCCACGGTCGAAGAGCTCCGCGACTACCTCGAAGACGCGCCGGTGGGCGTCGCGATAGAAATCTTCGGGTCGCACCATCTCCACGACCCGCGCGATCGCGTCGCGCTCCAGCAACACCGACCCAAGAATGCTCTGCTCGGCCTCCAGACTGTGTGGAGGAACGCGCTCGACTGGGCCGTCCGGCATTGGCGAACTCCAGTTCGGTGATCTGGTTGGTCCACTATAGCGAACGTATGTACGGTATGTCAAGGCGGCTGGCACGGCGGCCGGCCCTTTTAAACCCTTGTTGGTCAGAGGGCTGTGAGTTCCCTGCGGGAAGACGTGTGGATAACATGAAGAGTTGCGGGGATAACCGGCGACTATGTTCACAATCACGGTGGATAACAGGTGCACAGGCGGTTCATGGCTGTGGACCACCTGTGAGGCTTGCAGAGAGGTCGCCCTTATGCCGTCCCGATGACGTTCAGGTCGACCTGAACGACGACCCCGGCGCGCAGCCGGATGGGCACCTTGTAGAATCCTTCGACGTGGATCGGCTTGTCGAGCTCGATTTGCTTGCGGGTCACCGAGAAACCGCGGTCAGTGAGCGCCTCGGCGATCTGCTGCGTGGTCACCGATCCGAAGAGTCGTCCGCCCTTGCCGGCTTTGCCGCGAATCTCCAGCACCAATCCCTCGAGGCCGCGGGCCTGTGTCTCGATCTCTTCGTGTTCGCGATCCACGCGGTGCTTCACGGCGCGCTTGCGATGCTCGAGGTCTCGTAAGGCGCCGGGCGATGCTTCGACCGCCAGGCCTCGCGGAATCAGATAGTTGCGGGCGTGCCCCTCCTTAACGTCGGACACGGTGTCTGCCTTCCCCGTGCCGGGGACATCCTTCAAGAGGATGACCTTCACGGCTTTGCTCCCAGCGAACCGGCGCGGGGGCGCTCCAGCCCCCACCGATCGCGCACACGCAGCGTGATGTCGAGCGCCCCCACAATGACAAAGATTCCATTGATCAGCGGGATCTGGCTTGATAGAGAGAGAGCCATCGCGAAGGCGAATCCTCGCTCCAGCTTGGTCAAGTCGTAGTTCCCCAAGATGACCCAAGTGGCCACCAAACCCTGGAGGAGGAAGGCGATCACGCCACCGGCCTGCAAACTCCCTCCAACAAAGCCCAGCACGGCCGGTACTCGGAGGAGTTCACCGACCAGGGCCAATAGAACCCCTAGCGGAATGAGCCAGACCACCGCGCCTGGAAGGCGCCACGTCCCCACGGGCGGCAGTGGGTTCAGATGATAACCGAAACGACTCAGCACGCGCCGGCCCACCTCGTAGTTGAGCCACGAGGTGGTGGCTGCGCCGAGCACAAACGTGAACGGCAGCATGTACGATAGCAAGAGAGCGATTTCGCGGGCCGGGTCGAAACGCTCGCGCAGTATGTCGGCGATCGGGGTCAAGCGCTGGCCCACCCCGGGCATGAGCGCCGGGGGCATGCCCAGGCGCCGAGCCACGTTGGTGCTCATCACCATGCTGCGCTCCATCGTCCGGGCCATCTCGTCCACGCTGAGACGCCCACCGCCCAACAGTCCCAGGAAACCCAATGTGATTGACACGGACGCTACGAGCGCGCCCAGGGTGACGATCCGAGACGCCGGCCAGCCCCGACGCGCGCCCAATCCGATCACCAGTCCCATGGGAGCAAAAGACGCCAGAATGGCGAGGCCCACCAGGGGCCCGGCCAGTACGGTGCCCACAAGCACGGCGACGATGGCGGCGATGCCGGCCACTCTCAACCCATGACGGATCACCAGCACGGCGAGCGGGAGCGGGCACAGGAAGGTCGCGGCCAGGCTCATGAGGGGAATATAACGACCGGCGACCGCAAAGATGGCGACGAGCGCGGCTAGTATCGCGCCTTCGGTCAGGCCCTGTGTTCGAATGCGGGCAGACGGCATCACGGCGTGATCCGGCGGCCGGCCGGGTCCGCCGACGCCGCGGCTAATCCGCCGCGTACGGCAGCAGTGCGAGCTCG
>JBOGSE010000581.1:0-3547 GCA_050694895.1 bacterium
ATCGCGCGCTCCTTGAGGCCAAAGAGCAGGGCAAGAACCGCGTCGTCTTCCGCGAGCCGCTGCTGTTCGAAGACATGGAGACTTTAGAGCCTCACTGAATCGTCAGGCGCTCCAGATCGCGTGGGTAGTACGTCAGCATCTCCATGCCGTCCGCGGTCACCACGACGGTATCCGAATGGCGGAAGCCCGCAAAATCAGGGATGTAGATGCCCGGCTCAACCGTGAAGACCATGCCCGGCCGCATGACCGTGTGGTCACCGATGTCGAAGAACGGCGCCTCGTGGATGCCGATCCCCATGGCGTGCCCCACGTGGTGCCGCCAGTGGGGCATCAGGCTCTGCTTCTCGAAGAACGCGCGGACCGCCCGATCGACGTCCGAGCACGGCCGCCCGGGGCGGATGGCGTCAAAAGCGGTCTGCTGCGCGTCGAGCATGAGACCGAAGTAGCGGCGCTGCCTGGCATTCGGTGAACCGACGATCATCGTGCGCTCCAGCTCGCTGAAATAGCCTCCTACGGCCGCAGACGCCCCGGTCACCAGGACGTCGCCGGACTGGATGCGCGCATTCGTCGTGATCGCATGCGCGATCGCCGACTGCTTGCCGACCTGTCCCCGGTACCCTGCGCGCGCGCCCGGCGAGGTCCACGACAGCGGCCGGTAGTCGGGTCCAAGCGCCCGGATCATCGCGCCGGTGGCGTCGAATGACGCGCGCATGGCCACTTCGCTCTCGATGACGCCTGGTTTCGTGTACTCCTGCAGGAGCATGTGCGCCAGATTCCCCCACCGGGCGCTCTCCCGGATCAACTCGATCTCCTCGGCCGACTTGACCATCATCATGTCCTCGACCAGATCCCGCGCGAGTTTGACCGACGCCGCAGACAGGGTCTCGGAAAGACGCGGACCGCGATAGCCCATGACGCCCGGGTAGCCGTCGCCGTCGACCCCCAAACGGGCCCGCTCCAGCTTCAATCCGGCGAGCACCTCAGCGAACCGCGCCATCGGGTGTTTCTCGGTCGGGTATTCCGGATAGACCGCGACCCGATCTACCGCCGCGTGGCCCGTGGCATGCTCCTCTTCGAGGCGCGGGACAAACAGTACTGTCGTGTCGCCGGTGACGGTGAGGGCGATCGGCCGCTCGGTGGCAATGAACGCGAACCCCGTCAAGTAGAAGATATGGGCCGGGCTGAACAGCACGAGCGCGTCGAGCTCCCGCCGGCGCGCCTCGTCGCGCGTCTGCCCGATGCGTCGCAGGTGCTCCTCGCGGCTGATGACCAGTCGCATGAAAGGTCCCTCCTCGAAACAGCGAATCCAGTTCGGGCGCCGGGCAGAGGATTCCTCGCGAGCAGGATACCCGGTCGCGAACGTTGAACGGCCCTTGCTGTCCACACGTACTTCATACACGTGCGTCATATAAGGGAGGGAAATGCATGCCGGCCAGAAGGATCACCCGGAGACAGGCCCTCAAGACCGCGGGCGCGCTGGTCGGCGCAGGCGTCGTGGGCAGGCTCACAGGTGTCCTGTCCACCCCGTCGCCCTCAAGCGTCGCCTTCGCAGCGCCTGCGGCTCCGCTGCGCCTCGGATTTCAGGTTCATAGAACCGGTATCGGGGCGGTCTACGGCAAATGGTATGAGCGGACCGCGACGGCGGCCGTCAAACTGATCAACGAACAGGGCGGGGTTGGCGGACGCACCATCGAGCTCGTCACCGAAGACGACGGCACCGATCCCAAGCGCGGTGTTGAGGTCGTCGAGAAGCTGGCCCAGCAGCACAAAGTGGATCTTATCTTCGGCACACTGTTCAGCAACGTCGTCATCGCGGCCGCGCCACGGGCCGGCGAGCTCAAGATCCCCTACTTCGTCGTCAGCGAAGGCTATCACGTGGCCTCGGGCAAGATGAACAGGTACACCTTCCAGCCGGGGATCACCGACGTGCGCGCGCAGGTCACGGCGCTCGCGCCCTGGATCACGAAGAACCTCGGCAAGAAGGTCACGATGGTCTTTCCCGATTATGCGTTCGGCTACGATCACCGGGATTTCTTCGGGGCCGCCCTCACCAAACTCGGCGGCAAGGTGCAGGCCCTATTGCCGATCCCGCCGACCGAGACCTCGTTCACCAAGTACTTTCCGAAGATCCCGCGTGACACGGATGTCGTCTACCACGTGATGGTCGGTCCAGGGGTACTCACCTTCGTCAAAGAGCTGGGCGAACACTTCGGCGCGCGCAAGCCGAAACTGTTTGGCTTCATCGACTCCCTCGAAGGGGTCGACTTCGCCAGTCCAGGCCTCGAATACCTCGAAGGCTCATATATCTGGGAGGCGTTTCCGCGCTACGCCGGCGGCTACAACACGGCGCATGAGAAGACCTACCGGCAGCGCGTGGGCGTCAACGAGAACGGCGCAAGCACCCAGGACCCGAAGGACGTGTCGGCCTATTCGCACATGTTCGGCATCTGGGAAACGCTGTTCGTCATCAAGGAAGCCGTGGAGAAGAGCGGGTACAAGACGGCCCAGGACTACAAAGGGCTGATCGAGACGCTCGAGAAGATCGAGAGGTTCAATGAAGGCCCCGGGCACCCGCAGGGACCGAAACGCTTCGTGGGCCGCATTCACCAGGCATTCGGCCAGCAGTTCGTCTCCCAGGTCTCGGGCAAAAAGCTCAAGGTCGTCTTCAAGACCAAGATCGAAGACGGCATGTACGCGCCGGAGGGCGATTACACCAAGCAGCCCCTGTAGCGGCGGGTCAGGCCCGGGATCCACTGTCATTGACCGCCGAACGCCGAGTCATGCGACGCGCGCGCCTGTTCGCGGCGGTCGGCGCCGCCATGATCCTGTGGAGTGGATCAGGGTGCATGCGGCGGGATGCGACGCCACCGCAACCTCCGCGGCCTCGATCGACCGCCAGCGTTGCCATCCGTGACCCGGTCCCCGGGGCGGTCATCACAGGACGAAAAGTACGGCTCCAGGTGGAATTGACCGGAGGCCGGATCGTGCTGCAGACGTCTGCGAACCTTGCCCCCGATGAAGGCCATCTGCATCTCAAACTCGACGGCACACTGGTCTCGATGACCCCCGGTCTCGTCGAAATTCTCGAAGTCACGCCGGGATCACATGTGGTCGAGGTCGAGTTCGTGGCCAATGATCATCTCGCGTTTGATCCGCGCGTCCTCGCCGCGGTTCCCTTCACCGTCAAATGAGGGCTCCGGCGGTCCGCGCCGATGTGCTCCTCCTGCCGGTGGCCATCACGCTGGGGTGCCTGGCGCTCGCCGCGCGGCCGGCGTCGCTCGGTGCCATCGCGGTGATCTCGGTTGCAGTCGGCGTGGCCGGCGTCGCGGGACCGTTGCGCTCCTGCGAACCGCGCCGTGCACCGCGCTCCCGATGGGCGCTCACCGTGCTTATCGGTGTCCTGGCATGTGCGGCCGCGCGCGCGTTCGGACCGCGCACACCGGGCACAGCGGGGGCGTCCGTGCTTGCGGCCGTCGCGCTGGCCTCGGTAGCGGAAGAGGCGTTCTTCCGCCGGCTTGTGTACGGATGGCTGGCCGGATGGGGACCG
>JBOGSE010000582.1:0-1228 GCA_050694895.1 bacterium
CCCAGTGCTCCTGGAAAAGAGATTGCTCGTTTATCAATCGCGCAGCGATCGGACGCGAGACCCAGGTCAAGTTGATCAGATGCCTGGCATTCACGTTTTCGGTGGTGATGTTGCCCCCCCAGGTACCGCAGCTGAGGCTCAGCGTGTAGGGCAGCCCGTTGCGCAGGCTGCCGGCACCCTCGTTAAGGTTTTGATTGACGAGCACCCGCCCGGTCTTCGTCCCGAGGGCGAGGGCCATCACGTGGTCGTCGGAACGGGTGTGGATCCCGCAGGTATGACCGCGTCCCTGGTAGTTGGTTATCGCATTGACCAGCCTCACGGCATTTTCGATGCCGCCTTCGTAACGGTACAGAGTCAGTACGACCGAGAGCTTTTCGCCGGAAAAGGGGTGGTCGGGACCCACGCCATCCTCCTCGACGACGAGGAAACGGCGGTTACTCGGCAGCGAAATCCCCGCCATAGCCCCGATCTCGGTCGCCGGCTTCGCGACGACCCCCACCGAGGGGATCAATGAGCCGGCTTCCGGCCACATGAGCTGCTCCAGCCGAGCCTTTTCAACCGCGTCACATATATAGGCACCCTGGGCCACCAGGGCGGCGACCAGCTCTTTGTAAATAGCCGAGGCCGCAACCACCGCATTATCGGCCAGGCAGCTGGTCGCGTAGTCGAAGGTCTTGGCTGTCGCGATGGCTTTCGCGGCGTCCTCAAGGTCCGCCGTCTCGTCGACCACATGCACCGAGTTACCGACGCCGACCCCGTAGGCGGGAGTCCCGGAACTGTAAGCGGCCTTGACCATGCCCTCGCCTCCGGTCGCCACGATCAAGTCGGCTTGACGCATCAGCTCTTGGGTCTTGGCAAGCGAGGGTTTATCCACCAGCTGGACCAGATCCGCCGGCGCACCGATCTGCGTGCAGGCCTCGCGCATATATTGCACCACCAGCGCCGACGTCTGCTGCGTGCGCGGGTGGGCCGCGATGATGATGGCGTTACGGCCTTTCAATGCCAGCAAGGTCTTGAGCGGCGGCGTCGCATCAGGTCCGGTCGTGGGGATGAGGGCTGCGACCACTCCCACCGGTTTCGCAATCTTGATCAATCCTTTTTCAGGACGTTCCTCGACGACGCCGACCGTCTTCACCCCCGCAATATCGGCGAGGGTGCCCATGACGCGATTGCGGATCTTGGTCACCTTATCGGCGTAGTTGCCAAAGCCGCCCTCATCGACGGCGAG
>JBOGSE010000583.1:0-2275 GCA_050694895.1 bacterium
GCGCAGCCAGCCCTATCTGCTGGCGATCCCGGCGGTGTTCCTGTCGCTGACGGTGATCTCACTCAACGTCTTTGGAGAAGCGGTGGCGGATGCCCTCGATCCGTACCGCCGGCGGCGATAGGCGCCATAATCCGGCGAAGGGGAGTGACCATGGACGCGCTAGGCCTGTCGAAAGACGCAGACATCTCGCCGCAGCTGGCGATGAGGAAACTCATGGCTGGCTTCCAAGTGTCGCGCGTCCTCCACGTCGCTGCCGAACTCGGCATCGCGGATCTGTTGGCGGATGGCCCCAGGAGCAGCGACGAGCTGGCAGGCTCCACGGGTACGCACGCCCCGGCGCTCCATCGAGTGCTCCGCGCGCTGGTAAGTTTGGGTGTCTTCGCTGAAGACGAGCGCGGTCGCTTCACCCTGACACCCCTTGGCGCGACGCTGCGGACCGGCGTTCCAGGCTCAGTGCGCGCCTTGGCGCTTTTGATTTTGGGAGGCGAGCATTACCAGGCGTGGAGTGACCTGATGTACAGCGTCAGGACTGGTGGAACCGCCCTCGATCATGTGTTGGAACTGGGAATCTGGGACTACTACGCAAAGGATCAAGACCGCGCCAAGATTTTTAACGAGGCCATGGAGAATCTCAAAGGGCTGTTCGACGAGGCGGTCGTGGCGAGCTACTCATTCTGCGCGTTTGGCACCGTGGTTGATGTTGGTGGTGGAAATGGCAGCCTTATGGCCATGCTGCTGAAGGCGAATCCACGGCTGAAAGGGATGGTCTTCGATCTGCCCCGTGTTGCCGAAGTGGCGAAGAGACGGATTGCGCAGGCGGGTCTGACAGAACGCTGTAAAGTCGTTGGAGGGGATGCCTTTGTCTCCGTGCCATCCGGCGGAGATGCCTACGTCCTTTCACGGGTCATTCACGACTGGGACGATGCTCACAGCATCGCCATATTGAAAAATTGCCGTCGGGCGATTTCTGAGACAGGGAGAGTCCTTCTACTCGAACGGGTTCTCCCACTCCGGATCGACCAATCTCCTACGACGCAGGCCGCCGTCCTGGGCGATGTCAACATGCTCGCGGTGACCGGCGGACGCGAGCGTACGGAGTCTGAGTATCGAACGCTCTATGACGCGGCCGGCTTCAGGCTGACCAGGGTGATACCAACACCCTCGGGGATCAGCGTCATCGAGGGCGCTCCCGGGGCAATGTCGTGAGGATCCGCCTGGGACTGAGTGTCCCCAAGTAAGGGTGCCCAGAGGAGAGATGGTAAGAATCGCCAAGTAGTCTCGTGACTACATAGACTCGAGGAGGTTGAGGGAAATGAGGCACAAGTTGTGGGGCCTCGCCTGGGCGATCGTTGTGTTCGCTCTCGTCCTGCCTGCCGCGCAGGCACAGCAGCGGACGATCACCATCAAAGTGTGGACCATCGGTCCGGACAACCCGTCCGTGACCCGCTTCAATAATGTCCAGACGGCGGCGGAGCGCCTCAACGCCGCACTGCGCCGCGAGGGCGCGGACTACCAGGTCAAGGTTGAAGGGTTCTTTGACACGACCAACTGGGACAATTTCCTCCGCCGGGTGCTTCTGGCGTTCCAGAGTGGCGACGTGCCGGACATCCTGCAGGGGTCGGCGGCGCTCGCACCCACCTGGTCGGTTGGGGGCTTCCTCACGCCGCTGGACGACTATATCCCCCGGCACCCGCAGTTCAGCGATGTCGTGCCGGGACTGTGGCCGGCCATGAAGTACAACAACAAGACCTGGGGGATTCCCCAGGATACCGAGGCGCGGCCCCTCTATTTCAACAAGACGCTCCTGAAGCGCCTTGGGTGGACTGACCAGCAGATCGCCGACCTCCCTCAGCGCGTCGTCCGGGGCGACTTTACGTGGGACGACGTCATGACCATCTCACGGGAGGCGCGGCAGAAGAACATCATCGAGGCGGGCAAGGGCTACTACCACCGGCCGTTCAACGGCCCGGACTGGGTGCAGTGGTACCGCTCCCACGGCGGCCGCGACTTCGACGTGGCCACCGGCAAGCTGGTCTTCAACAAGGCCGCGGCGCTGCGCTACTATCGCTGGCTGCGCGCCGGCGTGGACGCGGGTGTGATCGAGCGTGACCGGATCAACAATGACTGGAATCGCTTCCATCAGCCGGTGAGCGAAGGCAGGGTGCTGTTCTTCTCCGGCGGGACCTGGAACTGGGCCGAGTGGGAGCAGCAATGGGTCGCGACGAAAGGCGGCGAGCCCTGGCTCTTCGAAAACTTTGGCTACGCCCCCCATCCG
>JBOGSE010000584.1:0-1560 GCA_050694895.1 bacterium
GCGACGATGCGCCCGACGGCCAGGCCGGCCGCCGCGAGCCGTACCTCGACGCGCTCGTCTTCCTGCCCGTGCCCGATACATCGGTGCGCGTCGCCGGGGTGCTGCGGGGCGACTATCACTTTGCGCACTCTATTCCGCCGGATGAGTATCCGCGTCTGCGCGCGTCGACCGCCGCGCGTCCTCTGGTGATCACGACGCCGCAGTGGGCCGGGTTTGTCTTCAATCACCGGAGCGGCCTCATGAGCAATCGGATGCTACGCCGTGCGGTCGTCGCCGCAATCGACGAGACCGCGGTGCTCCGCGGCACCTACGGCCCGCAACAATTCTGGCGGGTCACACCGTCGTTCTTTCCGCGCGAGCATCCGCTGTGGACCGAGGCCGGCGCGGCGGACTATCATCAGCACGATGTCGCGGCCGCGCGGAGGCTGCTCGGCGAGGCCGGCTATCGCGGCGAGCCCATCCGGTGGATGGTCAGCAGTGAGATGCCGCACCACCTGACCGCGGCCACGATCGCAAAGGCGCAACTGGAGCGCGCCGGGTTCGCTATCGAGCTCCAGGTCATGGATTTTGCGACGCTGGTCAGCCGCCGCGGCCGGCCGGACGGCTGGGAGATCTTTACCGCGACCTTTGGATTCGTCCCCGACCCGGTCTTCCTGCTGCCGCTGCTGCCGACATGGCCGGGGTGGTACGACGATCGTGAGATGCAGGCCCTCCTGCGCCTGCTCTGGCGGCACACCGACCTCGAGGTTCGGCGGGCCATCTGGGCGCGGGCGCAGCGGCGTTTCTACGACGAGGCGGTGGCCGTGCGCCTCGGGGACTGGTTTCCCCTCCAGCTCCACCGCGCTGAGCTGCAGGGGGTGATCGGGGGTCCGGGAACGTTTCACTGGAACATCTGGATGGGTCGAAGTCAGTGAGCACGACCTGCAGAGCGCGACGGCACCCCGCAGATGGCGACGGGCATCATTAAGCGCCTGCTCATCGGGCGCCCGCTGCCCACGCGCCAGCTCATCCATGAGCGCCTGAACAAGATTCAGGGGCTTGCGGTCTTCTCGTCCGATGCGCTGTCCTCGTCGGCCTATGCCACCGAGGAAATCCTCCTCGCCCTGGTGGTGGCCGGCCCGGCTGTCATGGCCCTGGCGTGGCCGATCGCGATCGGGATTACCGTGGTGCTCGCGATAGTTGTCTTTTCGTACTACCAGACGGTCCACGCGTACCCGAAGGGTGGGGGGTCGTACATCGTCGCCCGGTCCAACCTGGGCGTCTGGCCGGGCTTGGTGGCCGCGGCGTCGATCTTGATCGATTACGTGATGACGGTCTCGGTCAGTGTCTCCGCTGGTATCGCCGCGATCACCTCGGCGATCCCGTGGCTCATCAGTTACCGCGTTTCGCTCGCCCTCGCAGCAGTGGCCATCATCGCCATCATCAACATGCGCGGGGTGCGGGAGTCCGGCACCATTTTCAGTGTTCCAACGTATCTCTTCATCTTCATGATGCTGGCGATGCTTGGCCTGGCGCTCACCCGGAGCTGGGGGTCGCCGGCGGCGCCACCCGCCGTGCCCA
>JBOGSE010000585.1:0-1640 GCA_050694895.1 bacterium
TCAGGGCGCAGTTCAGGGCTTCGGGCCCGCCCTCAAAGCCGGCCATGTCGAAGTACAGGCGGTCGAAGTACTCCTCGAACGGCCGCACGAGCGTGCCGAAGCGTCCGGCCTTGTTCTGGAGGCGTTCTTTGACGGCCGCGATCCCACCACCAAAGTGCGCCATCACGAACTTTAATCCGGAAAAGGCCTCCAGCACGCCCCCGGCGATCAGCCGCGTGGCGGCGAGCTGCAGGTCGAGCTCCCTGCCGAGAATCCTGGCCAGGTCATAGTCCCCGAGGAACGCGTACCCTCGCAGCGCCATCGCCGGATGCACGAAGATCGGTACATCCAGCGCCGCGACCTCCCCGTAGAAGTCGCGCAGCCGCGGGGAATCGAGCGGCTGGCCTCCCATCTGCGATGCGATGGTCACTCCGCGCAGTCCCAACTCGCTCGTGGCCCGCTCCAGCTCGCGCAGGCCCGCGTCCTCAAAAACCGGCACGTGCGCCAGACCGGCAAAGCGCGCCGGGTGAGCCCGCTGAATCTCGGCAAACCGGTCGTTGATGAGCCGGCAATCATCCAGCGGCGCCTCCCAGCCCATGTTGCAGGAGAGCACGGCCAGGTCGATCCCCGCCGTGTCCATGTCTCGCAGATGCGTGCCGATGTCGTACAGCGTGCTGTGCAGCGTGAACGTCGGCACGCCGCCTTCCATCATGTTGCGGCGCTCGCCGGCCCCATAGCCCCGGCGTTCGGCCAGCTCGAAGGGTACGAAGTGATGCTGGAAGTCGATGACCATGCGGCCGATCCTACTCAAATTTGAAGAACTGCGCAAAGATCCTCACGACATCGGGCGGCGCGTTGAGCACCTGCATGGTGATCCGCAACGCCTGCTCACCCGAGGTGAACTCGACGTCAAATCCACCCCGCGTCGCTTCGGCGACAAACTCCCGATCTCTTGTGATTCGCATGAAGGCGTCGCGGAAGGCCTGGACGATGTCCGGGGGCGTGCCGGGGGGCGTGACAAACGGCCTCCCGATGATATCGGGAGTGGAGCGCAGCGCCATCACCGCCCGGGCCCGCGGGTCGCTGGTCAGGTCTTCATCCACGGGGAGCTTCTCGATCTCCGGGGCTGAGGCGCGGCCCCGGACGAGCGGACGCACAAGGCCCCGGTCGATCAGCCGCCGCAGGGAGGAATACGACCCCGCGCGGCCGTCCATCTCTCTGCGCTCGATCGCAAGATCGACCTCCGTGCCCGCCGCATAGCCGGTGACGATGCGGAGGTTGGCGCCCAGAAAGGCTTTCAGCAGCAGCGGAAAGTCGAAGGTGCTGGCGCCCGGCCCGGTGGCCCCGATGTGCACCGGCTCCCTCGTCCGTCGCAGATCGTCGAAGGTCCGATAGGGGAGGTCGCTGCGGACCACCAGGACCGTGGTCTCGCTCGAGGGGTTGCCGATCCACGCGAACCTGCCCATGTCGAACCGGACGCCATCCACCTTCACGAGCTGGGCGAGAACCAGGTTGCGATTGAACG
The DNA here is from genome assembly GCA_050694895.1 of bacterium. GTDB lineage: Bacteria > Sysuimicrobiota > Sysuimicrobiia > Sysuimicrobiales > Humicultoraceae > JBQTJP01. Next base: position 1,505 of record JBOGSE010000585.1, read on the forward strand.
CGCCCAGGACCAGGCTGTCGGGGCGCACCGAGTTGTACACGTGGTTGGCCGCGACGATGCTGGCGGCGCCGGGCATGTTCTGGATGACCACCGTGGGATTTCCCGGCAGAGTCTTCTCGAGATACCTGCCGACCAG
>JBOGSE010000586.1:0-3343 GCA_050694895.1 bacterium
CGGTACGCCACGCGAAGTTTCTGCGAGGCGAATCCCCGCCCTGTCACCGGCTCCGTATTCAGGCGGCTTGGCGTCGTTCCGGCCGTTCCTCCAGCCTGGACGGGGCCTTCCTGCTTGATCGTCGCGCCACCGGATTTCACCGTCGAGACAAGGCCGACGGCCGTGGCGCGTTCGAGCACTTCTACCGCGACGTCGGTGCTAGGTGTCTCGTACTCCCACTCTTCGAGCGGGTTGAAGATCGCGCCAGCGAGGATCGCCTGCGACCAGGGGAACTCGACGGGTCCGTCCATGCCACCGCGTGCCATCATAGCCTCCGAATCGCCCTCATTGGCGTGATTGCACTACATTGGTGTAATTGCACTACACTACCCGAGTAGGCGCTCAATCGCGCCGCGCTTCCGTTCCCACTGCCCCACCGCGTTCCGCGTGAAGCCGAGCCGCACGAGGTTCGACTCGAGCGCCTGGAATAACTTCTTCCCTTCCGCTGCCGTCAGGGCGCGCCCGAGCTCGGCCTCTAGGTCCGCCCGCGTCTCTCGGAGCGCGAGCGCCCCCTGAACGGCTGTTTCTTCCGCGCGGACAGCTCGCGCCGTACCGAAGTAGTGACGGAGCGCAGTACCGATAGCGAGGCCAGCAGCCAGGCCTCCGATGACCACCGCAGCCGCCGCGCCCGCGCCGAGACCCGCAGAGGCAGCAGCAGCCCGACTAACTCCTGTCCGGGCGACACTAGTAGCGCCGACGCTTCTGGCGCCTACGGGGAAGACGCCTCCCGCGTGAGAGGGCCGCCTGGCCGATCGCACTCGCGACCGTCGTGCCAGCTTCGAGGAACTTGGATTCACGGGCCGCCGCAGCCGCCGCGCGCCGCTCCGCGGCCGCGCTCACGGCGCCGCGCTTCATCTCGAGCGCTTCCTGCTTCTGCTCGACCAGGGCGAGATGCTGACCGGCATACGCCGCGAGGTCGCCCCACTGGCCCGGCCAGGCGAGTCCCTGCGCGATGCGAGCGAGGTTCTCCGCAGCGACTTCACTCCCGGTCATCGCGAGCGCGGCCTGTTGGTCGATGGCCGCCCGGCGCTGGGCATGCTTCTTCGGGTCGACGCGCTGTCCGATCTTCGGGAGGCCGCCAGTAATCGCTCCGACGAGGGCGGGCGCGGGGTTGCCGCGGTGAAATGGCCGACGCCGGCGAGCGAATCGCCGCACCGTCTGGAGTGTGGCACGCTTGAACAGGGAGCTCGCCGCGATCGACGGGTTCTGCGACTCCTGGCGGAGCAGCACGCGACGCGCGATGCTCTGCGTCCAGACTTTCCCCATCACCCCTCCTGGCTCGCCGCCTGCAGATGCTCGCCTGGCTTCGTCAGCCCAGGGCAAGCACAATACGTCAGCATCGGCGCGCCGCTCACAATCGCCCCACACCTCTCACCCTTCGCGTGCAGATGCCCGCAGGTACAGAGCTCAGCGGTCTTCGTCATCGTAGTTCTCCTCTTCGGCTTCGGTGGCTGCAGCGTCGAGGTCCTCGAGCGCGCGCTGGACGCGCCGGAGGTCGGCCGTGACCCGCGCCCGGAGCGCAACGAAGCGTGCTTTGAGTGAGGCGATTTCATCGTCATGCTCGTCGACACGCTGGGCGAGATCGCGTGCGGCCACTGTGGCTTCCGTGTCGGCTGACGTCTGCGAGCCGTGATTGGCGGAAGTTGTTACAATCGCGTGCTTGCGCGCAAAAAGCATGCCACGAATATGGCATGGTTCTTGATGGCACGCAAGTTGCGTCTACTTGACGGGGGGGGAACCTTACAGGAGGGGGGGGAGGGTGACCAGATGACGTTAACCGCTGTCTCTGCAGGTGTCTCTCACTGGGAGGAGTTTGCATGGGCTGTCCGATCTGCGGCGGTCGCTGTCGATGCCGGAACCGGGGGCGGGATGGCCTCTGCTGTTCCTGTCATCGCCACACGCCGGTTGCCCGTATGCTGCACAGTCTCCAGCGTGAACTTCCGGAGGAACATATGCCGAATCCCGAGCTCTTCCTGATCTGCGCCCACCACTCGTCGTACATGTGCATTCAGTGCGGGATGTGCTCCGCCTGCTGCAAGTGTCCGTCGGTCGGGACGCCAGCGAAGCAGCCGCCCCTCAAGTCCACCATCTCACTCGAATCGCAGGAGCGCTTGCGTGAGCTGCGCCGCGTGCGGGACGAGGAATATGGAAGGCAGGTGAAACCCATATGAGCTACCCCTCCTCAACGGAAACGCCCTGCACGCACCTGCGGTGCGTTGAGTGTACGGGACGCGCGTGGTGCTGTACCTGCACGCACTTCTATGAGGTGAGGGCCGAGATCAGGCGCAAGTTGGAGGAGTCCAAGCGCAAGGAGCCCAAACGCCCCTAGAGCGTCTTCAGCACGCAGACGGCGACCGCACACAGGCCGCCCAGGAGCGCGCCGATAGCCATCAGACCGGCGCGCTCTTTCGTGCTCATCCTCTAAGTCCCTTGTGGAGCGGCCGCTCGCGCCAGAGGATGCAGCCGGCGATCAGCTCGTTGATCACCGCGTTCATGAAGATGAGGTCGGCGCCCGGCGACAGGACGCAGAGGCCACGCATCGACCCGAAGTCGTAGGCATTCTGGCCCGTAGTGATCGTCTGGAACCGGGCGAACTGACTCCCGAAACTCGTCGTGGTGTTCTGTGCGCCGATGAACAGCCCGGCCGGGGCGTTGGATGTCTTGTCGTCCCATCGACTATCCCGGTTGATGCCGGGGGTTGAGCCGAGGACCGTATAGACTTGCGCCGTGCGGCGCCCGCGGATGCTCGCGAGCACTTCACGATTCGCAACTTGGGATCCTAAGAAGTTGACGTATTCGACGATCAGCACCGCACCAGAGTCGGCGGGATTCCGCAGCCCGATCGCGGAGAAGTTACCCACGCCCGCCGCCGTTGAGCCGAACATCCCGAGAAGTGGAGAGCCCGCGTTGTATTCCCACTCGAGGCGGTCACTCTGGAGCACCGCGACGGCGCGTAGCTCGTCCAGGACGCCCTTGAGAGCGGACTCGCCGCCCTGGATCCCGAAGATGCCACGGGCGATGTCCGCCCACTGCGAGTTGTTGATCTCGCGAGGCATTTATGGTTACCGGCGCCGACGCCGCGGTGGCGGCCGACGCGCCGGAGCTCCCCCGCGCATACCACCGATCGGCGTGGCGATGATCTTCCCGTCGACCGTGATCGTCCCCGCCGTGGGGTTCCGGTACGCCACGCGAAGTTTCTGCGAGGCGAATCCCCGCCCTGTCACCGGCTCCGTATTCAGGCGGCTTGGCGTCGTTCCGGCCGTTCCTCCAGCCTGGACGGGGCCTTCCTGCTTGATCGTCGCGC
>JBOGSE010000587.1:0-2745 GCA_050694895.1 bacterium
GGCACCCGACACTTCCCTGCGAAACCGCAGGCGAACGCCCAGCTCGTCGCACCGCCGTTGGAGAATGTTGAGCAGCACCTTGCGCGAGATGCCCGAGAAGGCCTGACCGCCGCAGCGGACGACCTGCCCGCGGTAATGCACATCGATCGCGTCCCACACGACAAGACGGTCGGCGATCTCATGGTATGTCTTGGAGTCCGCGTCCTGAAATCCACTGAGCGTGCGCTCGGAAAAGACCACACCCCAGCCGTACGTAGCATCGGGCGCGTTGCGCTCGACGACGGTGACATCGTGGCGCCGGTGAGCCTTTTTCAGGAGAAGCCCGCAGAACAGCCCCGCCGGCCCTCCGCCGACGATGACGATCTTCACCGACGTCCTATCACGTCGGCCAGGCGATCGAGTTGCGCGAGGTCCGGCACGGTGGGGAAGAGCACGATCTCATCGCATCCCGCGTCCTGGTAGCCACGCACGAACTGTACGATGGACTGCGGCGTGGTGAGCAGCGCCTCGACGATACGCTCGGCGAAGGGGCCGGTGAACGCGTAGTAGTCGCGGAGGTAGCGCGCGCCGGCATCCGCGGCGCCATCACCGAGCGCGAAGTACCCCTGACCCCACAGGCGTGGACGTCCGGGACGGCCCGCGTCGATCCACGCGGCCCGGGCCCGATCCGCGGCGCGCGCGAACGCCCTCGGGGGTCCGCCCGCGTGCACGTAGCCATCCGCGTACCGCGCCGCGCGGGCGAACGCCTCATCGTTTAATCCGCCGACGAGTACCGGCGGGCCGGAGACCCGCGCAGGCTTTGGTCCGAGGCTCTTATCCTCCCACTGGCTTCGGAGCGCAGCGAGTTGCTCGGAGAACCGAAGGCCCCGCGTGCGGTGATCGATCCCGGCGACATCGTAATCTTCGTGCCTGGCCCCAAGAGCAAGACCGAGCACCAGCCGCCCACCCGACAGTGCGTCGATGGAGGCCGCGGCCTTGGCGAGCAGGGCTGTGTTGCGCATCGGCGCGGTGATCACCATACTCGCCAGGGTGACCCGCCGCGTGACCGCGGCCGCCGCGGCCAGGGCCGTGAGAGGATCGTAGGAGTCGTATACGAGCCGGTCAATCGCTCCCAGACTGGAGAATGGCCCGGCATCTGCCCGAGTGGACCACTCGATGACGAGGCGGCCCGCTGCGCCCGGCACACCGGTGGGTAGTCCAATGCCAACTCGCACGGGTAACTCCCTTCTACGGAGAGCGTCGATCTTTCCTGGCGCGAACATGCTGACCCCGGCGCCGCCCGCGTACGGAGTATGATAGGGTCAAACGGACGCGCGGGGAGGGTGGGTCACATGGACGGACGACTTTCACGGGTCTGGCTTGCTGCGCTGGTTGCGGGGATCCTCCTGGCGCCCGCGCTCGCCTGGACCGGCCCTGCTCGGAGCCTCACCGAAGGCGTCATCGCCGCCGTCGAGGGCTCGTCGTTCAGCGTGTCCACGCCCGCTGGAAGCGCGATCCGCATCACGGTCACCGCCGACACGCGTATCATCCAGCGGCAGCCGGCCCGTCTCGAACAGATCAAGCCCAACGACCTCGTCGGGGTCACCGCGAAGCGCGAGCCGGACGGGTCACTCGTGGCCATCTCCATCAACATCTTCCCGCCGGAGTTCAAGGGGCAGATGCGGGAGAGCCAGTTTCTGATGGAGTCCGGCAACACGATGACGAACGCGACGGTCTTCCAGAATGTCAGGCGGGTGGAGGGACGCACACTCTACCTGAGGCTTCCGGATGGAACCGCGGTGATCGCCGTCCCCAAAGATGCCGAGGTCACGCGGCTCACGCTGTTGAGAGTGAGCGATCTACGGCCGGGGATGCGCGTGATGGTGCGCGGAGGCGGCAATCCGGATGGCAGCATTACCGCGGCGTTCGTGACGGTTGAGGGCGCCACACGGTAGCGCCCAGGGCGCACCGTTAAGGCCAAGCATGGAAGTCTTCGCGGCCGTGCGGACAGTCCTGGCGGTGCGCCGTTACCGGGATACGCCCGTACCGGCTGAGATTGTCGGGCGGATCGTCGAGGCCGGAGGACTGACCGGGAGCGGCATGAATGCTCAACCCTGGCATTTCATCGTCGTTGAGAACCGAGACACGCTCCGTCAGATCGGCTCCTTGGTGCGAAGCGGACCGTATATCGCGCAAGCCGCATTCGCGATTGTCGTAGCAATTGAGAAGACGAGATTCGCGGTGTCCGATGGGAGCCGTGCCATCCAATCGATGATTTTGACGGCGTGGTCAGAAGGGATTGGGTCGAACTGGGCGGGCTTCCTGGGAATGACGGGGGTCAAGTCACTCCTTGCCATCCCCGATGGCCTGGACGTACTGGCGATTCTTCCGTTCGGCTATCCGGCGCAAGCCCACGGCCGCGGAAAGAAGCAGCGCAAGCCGCTCTCCAAAGTAGCGCACCGCGGGCGGTTCGGCCAATCGTTTGAATAGCGCGAGCATCCCGCCGCGCGTCCCCTGAGGGTTCCAAGGTCAAGCCCGCTCGTGCACGATGCGGCCGCCGACCATCGTGAGTGAGACGCGGATGGCCGGAATACGCTCCTCGGGGACCGTCAGGTAATCCTCGCTCAGCACGGCCAGGTCGGCCCACTTTCCGGGCTCGATCGAGCCTTTCTTGTGCTCTTCAAATGTGGTGTAGGCGCCACTCTGCGTGTAGAGCCGCAGCGCCTCTTCCCGTCCGATCCCTTCATCGGGCAGCAGTTTGCCGAC
>JBOGSE010000588.1:0-2278 GCA_050694895.1 bacterium
ACGCCCCGGGCACCACGGTGCGCTGGGAGTTGGTCGCGGTGGCTACGATGTCTGCGCCACGCAGTGCCTCTTCCGGTTTCGCCACCGGCGTGACCTCGATGGACAGGTGCTCGGTCAGGGTTCTGGCAAAGGCGATCCGGTGCTCCGGGTTGGGACTGTAGACGCGAATCGCCGCCAACGGTCTGACGGCGGCCAGCGCCCAGGCCCCGGCCTCGGCCTGCCAGCCCGAGCCATAGAGGGCGAGCGTCCGGGCGTCACGCCGGGCCAGATGCTTTGCGGCCACTCCCGTTGTGCCGGCCACGCGCATCCGCTGGAGATGCCCGTCCGTGATGATGGCAAGCAGTTCGAGGCTTTCTGTGCTGTACAGGAACACAAGGCCCACATACCGTCCGCCGGGCGCCGCGGGCACCTTCACCCGGCGGGGAATCCCGTCAACCAGCGGGTATGTGATGAGGTCGGAGTTGATACGCTGGGCCACGACACCCAGGCGTTCCAGTCCGCCTTCGATGGTCTTGAACGAGTAGTAGCCCTGCGGCCGGGATGAAGCCAGGAACGTGTCCCGCCTGGGCGCGTTGACAGCCTCGCCGCGGCCCAGGTCCTTGTAGGCTTGCTCCAGCGCCGCGATGCAGTCCTCCATCGGGAGCAGCCGGCGGACATCGTCGTCGTTGAGCGCGATCGTCATGATGATGCCTGCCTACGTATCCAGGACCGATTCGTGGAACAGCGCCTCCATGGGCAGCGGGGCGGAGATCAGGCCCTGCTCGCGCGCATAGTCCATGAAGCGTTCGAGATTCGTCCGGTTTCGGGCGACCCCATCCGGCCAGGCATCGCCGCCCAGGAGTGCCTGCTCTTCTTCCAGGTAGCGGCGTCCCCACGCGAGCCCGGACCAGTTGGGGTCCTCCCAGTGCCAGCGCGCCTTCTCCCTGGCCTGCCGGAACGCCTCACAGAGGGCGCGCGCGGCCCATCTGTGGCGCTCGACAACATCCTGCCGGAGAGCGACGAGATGCATGATCGGCCAGTATCCATGCTTCTGGAAGTAGCCAAGCTCGGCCTGGCGGGGATCCGGAAAGAGGCGGCGCACCTGGCCGCGATTCGCGATGATGGATCCAGGCGGGTGGGGGATCACGACGGCGCTCACCTGGCCTTCGAGGAGCAGGGTGCTGATTGTCGTGTCAGGCGGCACCGGTTCTATCCTCACGCCCGTCGGCGGCGTGAACGGAAACGTCTCCTCGGCATTGAGCACCCAGGTGATGCTCTGCCACGGTACGCCGTACTCGTGGGCAAGATCGCCCTTCGCCAGCACCGAGAGGGTGGTCTGGTACGAGTTGATGCCCACGCGCTTCCCAATCAGATCCTCGGGACCGCGGAGGGGAGCGTCCTGGCGGCAGAAGAACAGGGACTGGCAGAACAGCCGTCGTGGGGCAACCGGGATGGCAATCACCGGAGCCCCGCGGTGACGCGCCATGAGGTACGACGAGAGCGACACCTCCGCCGCGTCGAATTCTCCGTTCTGCAGCATGCGCTCGTGACGGTGCGAGCCGTCACGACCGGGGACCGTCTGGCCGACTCAGGACGGTGAGGTTGATGCCCTCTGCAGCGACCGTCCCGTCCAGCAGCGGCACGTGCCGGTCGTAGTGCGCCACGGCCAGGGTCATGCTGACGTTCGACATCACCGCTCCTCCTGTCCGATCTCCGCCTGCCGGAGCCGCGCGCTGCCGGGCAGGCCATGACCAGTTTAAGTTTACAGGAGAACGTAACCGTCCGCGTAATGGTATGCTGCCATGGCTGAGACTGTGCTGGTCCTGACGAACAAGGATATGGAAGGCCTGGTCACAATGGACGAGTGCCTCGAGGTCGTGGAGGAGGCGTTCCGCGAACTCGGCCACCAAATCGCCCAGGTGATTCCGCGGCGGAGAATTCACCTGCCGCTGCCTGGGGGCGAGGCCGGTCAGGACGGGAGCACCCAGGACCGCCGGTGGTACTGGCTCAACGTCATCCCCGGGGCCGTGCCGAAGTACGACACGGCGGCCGTCCGCCTGGATTCGGCCCAGATCCGCTTTCGTACCGTGGAGGGCAACACCCGGATGGAGTTCCCCGGGGACTTCTCGGGGTTCGTGGTGCTGTTCAGTATCAAGGACCGGATCCTGAAAGGCATCGTCCACGATCACTACATTTCGCCGCTGCGGGTGGGGGCCACGAGCGGCGTCGCGGCGAAATACCTGGCGCGCCATGACGCGGCCGTGTTGGGGATCTTCGGCGCGGGCGAGCAGGCCCGCGC
>JBOGSE010000589.1:0-1328 GCA_050694895.1 bacterium
GGCCGCGAGAAACTATAGAGATTCTCGTCGTTGTTGATCAGGACCTGAACCAGACCGTCGCCGTCAATGTCCTCCGCCGTGATCCCCATGTAGGCGAGCCGACCGCCCGGCTGGAACTCCCACTTCAGCTGCCCTCGCGCTCCAATCAGGTAGACGGATCCATTGTGGCTGCCCGCGAAGACCTCCAGCGCGGCATCCGCCCGGTCGAGGTTGCCCACGAGCACTGAGCCGCTGATGTGGCCGCGCCGCTGGAATGTCCAGACCACGCGGCCCGCCGGGGAGAGGGTCTGCACGGAGCCGTCCTGGACCCCGTAGACAATCTCCTTGGTACCGTCCCTGTCGAGGTCGGCGATAGCCAGACCGTTGTAAGAGGTCACGGGGCCGCTCGTGCGGTGGGTCCACCGCAGCCGGCCCTGTGCCGTGAGCGAGTGCACGGCGCCCGACCAGTCGGCAGCGTAAATCTCGAGCGCGCCGTCTCCATCGGCGTCATCAACCGAAACGCCGTAGATCGATCCGTCTCTCCCAGTCCCGTACGTCCAGCGTGCCCGGCCGTCGGCGTCGATCGCATGGATGAACCCGTTGCCGTGATTGCCGATAACGATCTCCCGCTTCCCGTCCCGGTCCAAATCGACGATAGCCGGGGCGTTCATGTCGGCCATCCCGCCCATGGTGTAAATCCACTTCGGCCGGCCGGTGGCGGCGTCCAGATTGTAGACGTTGCCCTGGTTGTCGGCGAAGATCACCTCGAACCGTCCGTCGCCTTCCAGGTCGGTCACGGCCGGGCTGGCGTAACTGGTATAGGCCCGGGTCTGAAACGACCAGACGGACTGCCCTCGTGCGTTCAACCGGTAGAACGTCGATGTCCCGCCGGACTGGTAGGGGGCGAAGAATACCTCGGGCCGCCTGTCGCCGTCCACATCGACGACCGCCGGCGTCATCAGGATGACCCCGTTGCTCGCCATGACGGAGAACTCCCACCGCCGCCGCTGCCACGGCCGCTCGAGCGCGACGATCCGCACGCCCTCGCCGTAGATGAGCTCAACCTGCCCGTCGCCGTCCAGATCGGCCACGGCCGGCGGCGAGACGGACGCTGGCGAGGCCGTGGTCTCGAAGTTCAGACGCCACCCGACATGCGGCGCGGTCAGGCTTCCGGCCTTCGGTGTGAAGTTGATGCGCTGGAGATTGTAGCCTCCGAACGACCAGATGGGTGCCGTTGTTTGGGCGGCAAGCGGCGCGGGTGCGAACGCCACGAGCGCCCCCAGGACCACAAGCCTCAGTGTCCGGGCGATCCGCCGCGGTGCAGTGCCCATCCGCATACGGCTATGGAA
>JBOGSE010000590.1:0-1917 GCA_050694895.1 bacterium
CCCAGGCATCGTATACGAAGGCAGACTTTCACATTCTCTCCGAGGCCACGCCCTAAACCCGAAACCCACCGGTATAATGCTGCTACGAGCCGATGGCATTACTCGATCCCGAGCGCAGCCGTCTCGCGGAGATACGCGACCGGCGGGTCCCCTGGTATCGTTGGGGACCCTATCTCGCCGACCGGCAGTGGGGAACGGTCCGCGAGGACTACTCGCCGTACGGTGAGGCCTGGGACTATTTCCCTCACGAGCACGCGCGCTCTCGCGCCTACCGATGGGGCGAGGACGGGTTGCTGGGAATCTGTGATAACCACGGCTATCTGTGCTTCGCCCTGGCGCTGTGGAACGAGGCCGACCCGATCCTCAAGGAGCGGCTGTTCGGTCTGACCGGACCTCAAGGCAACCACGGCGAGGACGTCAAAGAGTACTATTTCTTCCTCGATTGCACGCCAACCCACTCGTACATGAAGGCCCTCTATAAGTATCCGCAGCGGGCGTTTCCATACGAAGAGCTCGTGCACGAAAATCGTCGCCGCGGCCGGCAGGGGCGGGAGTTCGAGTTGCTCGACACGGGCATCTTTGCCGAAGGACGCTACTTCGATGTTCTGATCGAGTATGCGAAGGCCGCGCCCGAAGACATTCTCATCAGGATCTCGGCGACCAACCGCGGCCCCGCCACGGCGCCTCTCCATCTGCTGCCCACGCTCTGGTTTCGCAATACGTGGGCCTGGGGGCAGGACGGCACGCGGCCGGAGCTGCGCGCTCTCTCCCTTGCGGAATACGAAGCGACGGCGGGCGCGCGCCTGGTGGCGGCCAGCCACGCCACGCTGGGCGAATACTGGCTTGCCGCGGAGGGCGCCCCCGACTTGCTGTTCACGGAGAACGAGAGCAACGCACGCCTCCTCTGGGGTGTGCCGAACGGCACTTCACACGTGAAGGACGGGATCCACGACGCGGTCGTCAACGGGCATCGGGACGCGGTGAACCCGCAGAGCATCGGGACGAAGGCCGCGGCGCACTATCCCATGTCCGTCCCGCCCGGCGCGACCGAGACCGTAATGCTCCGGCTATCGTCGAGACGCCACGATCACCCGTTCGTCGGTGTGGCCGAGCTCTTCGTACGCCGCCAGGCCGAGGCCGATGCCTTCTATACCGGCTTCGGGCCCAAGGCGATGTCCGACGACGCCCGCAGGGTGCAGCGGCAGGCGTTCGCGGGTCTCTTATGGAGTAAGCAGTTCTATTTCTACGATGTCGCGGTCTGGCTGGACGGCGACCCGGCCGGTCCGCCTCCGTCGGAGCAGAGAAAAACGGGACGGAACAGCGACTGGCGGCACCTCAACAACGCCGATGTCATCTCGATGCCCGACACATGGGAGTATCCGTGGTACGCCGCCTGGGACCTGGCGTTTCACTGTCTTCCGCTGGCGATGGTCGACCCCGACTTCGCCAAGCGGCAGATCCTTCTGCTGCTGCGGGAATGGTATATGCATCCAAACGGGCAGCTGCCGGCGTATGAGTGGGCGCTGGGCGACGTGAATCCGCCCGTACACGCGTGGGCGGCCTACCGTGTCTACAAAATCGCGCGCCGCGTGACCGGGATCGCCGATCGAACCTTCCTGGAGCGCGCGTTCCACAAACTGCTTCTCAACTTCACCTGGTGGGTGAATCGCAAAGACCTGGAAGGCCGGAACGTCTTCCAGGGCGGGTTCCTCGGCCTCGACAACATCGGCGTCTTCGATCGGAACAGCACGCTGCCGACCGGCGGGCACATCGACCAGTCCGACGGCACTGCCTGGATGGGCATGTACAGCTTGAACATGCTCGCCATTGCGCTCGAGCTCGCACGGGCGGATCGGGCCTATGAGGATGTCGCCACGAAGTTTTTTGAGCACTTCCTCTATATCGCCGGAGCCCTGA
>JBOGSE010000591.1:0-3119 GCA_050694895.1 bacterium
GGCGGCGATGGAGGCCGGCCTGGCCTCGCTGATCGAGCCCGGCGATCGGGTCCTGGTCGGCAACTGCGGCCGGTTCGGCGACCTGTTCGTCGACATCGCCACACGCTATGGCGCGCGTGTGAGTCAGATCCGGGCCGACTGGGGGCAGGTCATCGATCCTCAATCGATCGCCGATGCGCTGCGCAGGGAGACCGCCAAGATCGTCTGCATGGTGCACGGCGAAACGTCTACGGGAATGTGGCTGCCCCTCGAGGAGATCGGGACAATTTGTCGTGAGCGCGACGCCCTGCTTGCCGTCGACGCCGTCGTGACGCTCGGCGGGGTGCCGGTAGAGGCCGATGGGTGGAACATCGATGTGTGCTTCGCGGGCGGGCAGAAGTGCGTCGGCATGCCCTCGGGCATGTCCCCCATCACGTACAACGAACGCGCGGAGCGGGCCCTGGCCGCGCGCCGCACTCCGGTCGCGAGCAACTACTTCGATCTGACGCAATTGCAGCGCTACTGGAGCCCCGAGCGGCTCAATCATCACACGCTGCCGACCAGCATGACCTACGCGCTGCGGGAGGCGCTGCGGCTAATCCTGGAGGAAGGTCTCGAGGCTCGTTTTCTCCGCCACCGCCGGGCCGGAGAAGCGCTCAAGGCCGGACTGACCGCGATGGGACTGGAACTGTTCGGCGATCCGCGGCACCGCCTGCCGATGATCACGGCGGTGAAGATCCCCGATGGTGTGGAGGACGAACCCGCCCGCCAGCGGCTGCTGGACGAGTTCGGCATCGAGATCGCCACATCGTTCGGCCCGCTGCGCGGTCGCGTCTGGAGGATCGGCACCATGGGTTACAATGCCGAGCTGCGGACCGTGTTCGCGGTGCTCAACGGGTTGGAGCACGTCCTCCGTTCGTTCGGGGTCTCCGTCCCGCGCGGCGCGGGCGTCGACGCCGCCCGCGAGTCCTACCTGGCGTCGGCGGCGATCGGTCAGGGCCCGGCCCGGTAGCGGCCGCGGTCAGGCCTTCACAAACTTGAGGAGGTACGACCACGGGACGCGGACGTGGTGGCGGATCACGGGCGCCGGCCAGTCGCGTCGGGCCTCATTTGACATCTCCGGCTCGTCGAGGTCGCGTAGGGCGAGCCCCACTCGTTTACACGCTGCGACATAGTCGCGCAGGGGTCGGTGAAACGCGAGGAGCGGCTTGAGGTCCCCCCACCACGTGTACCCGGCCCGCCGCACAAAGTAGTCGTCATCGAGCCAGCCCTTCCGATCCTCACGCCGCGGAGAGTCCAACGCCGGGGTGTGCCAGCGGCCGTCAAATGAGGAATGGGTGATGACGGAGATGAACCGGCCGCCCGGCCGCAGGACCCGAGCGATCTCGACGATGGCCGCTTCATAGTCCAGAACGCCGATCAGAACGTAGTTGTCCACCACGGCGTCAAAGGAGGCATCTTCGAGGAAGGACATCGCGGAAATGGAGGCGTGGTGAAACTCGATGTCCAGTGGCTCCCGCTGCTGATGCGTGACCGCGATCTCGTGCAGGCGCCGGGCGTTCTCAACCGCGACCATGCGCGCCCCGCGCTTCGCGAGGAGTCGTGAGAGATATCCACCGCCGCTTCCGGCGTCCAGGATGCGCTGTCCCCGCACGTCGCCCAGGAACTCGAAGAGGACGGGGTCGCTCTGGTACTTGCGGTTGTGATCGCCGCGCTCGTCATACCCGGCCAGCCAGATCTCGGCGTTCGCGCTCCAGGAAGAGTCAGAGTCTCGGTCGGTCACGGACTCCAGCGGCACCCGGCTAGAGCCCGTCGGCGGATACCGGATGAAATGTGCTTCCGTCGAAAGCCAGCGGCGGCGCGCCGCAGCCTCGCCGTTGCTCTGCCACGGGTGGGTCCGGGCGAACTCGGCGTAGTCCAGCGACGGATGCCGCTCGCCGCACTCGGGGCACTCCAGCATCCACCAGTACTGCCAGGCCCAGAAGTCGCCCAACTGCCCCTCGACCCACCCGGCCTCGCGGCACAGCAGGCGGTCGGACCGGCGACAGTAGAAGCGCGTCATGAAGTGCCCGGGTTGGCCACAGTGATCGCAGAGAAAGCGCCAGTGCCAGGCGCACCGCGGCGCCTCTGAGCCCGTGTCGAATTCTGCCGTACGCGCCTGGTAGGACGGATCGGCTGCAGCGATCTGATCGCAGTAGTAGCAGTTCACGGCGAATACCTCGGAGGCGCCGTCAAATCATTCGATAGCTGAGCGCGTGCCAGTGCTCCGGGATGATGTAGGTGCGAAACCTGATATCGCGTACAAGCAGCGTGAGATATTCCTCCACGGCCTCCTTGTGTGGCATCTGCTGAGCCCACGCTTCAAACAAGGGAAACAGGTTGGCTGTGACCAGCATGCCACCGGGCCGCGTGAGCCGTACAAGGTGTGGGAGAAATTGAGGATACTCCCGCCAGGAGGCATCAAGGAAAATGATATCGTAGGGGTCGGTTAACTCCCGAAGGACCTCGCGCGCCTGTCCTCTCAGCACATGGATGCGGTCTGCCAGACCCCTTTGGAAGAACTCGGCTTCCGCGAGGCCCGCGTGTTCGGACACAGACTCGATGGTATCGACGTGCGCGGAAGTCCCGCCAGCCTCGGCCATCAGCGCCGCCGTGTACCCCAGCCCGCATCCAACCTCCAGAAACCGACGAGCCTTACTGATCCCGGCGAGCAACGTCCATAAGGGGGCCTGGGAGGGGTGGCTGGGATGCACAGTACAACCCTCACCGTGCTGCTTGCGGTGAACGTTTGACTGATCGTACAGATCGTGATGCAAGAGAAGTCGATCGCCGTAGATCCTGCGGAGAATGGCAACCGTGTCGATTTTCCCTGCGGAGCCGTCGAATCGCTCCAGCTCCTGAAGCACCTCAAACTCGTTTCCATCAGGGTCCGTCACGAGAGCCTGGTAAGCGACCTGCAGTTCCGCTGGACGAAAGTCAACCCGTCGAGCAGGGCGCTTCACACTGCCGCCGTAGGCCTTGATGCGCTCGGTGGTCTTCTGGATATCCTCTACCTCGAAATGGATCGCCACAGGCTCGTTTTGTCGGTGCGGCTGCCCCTCGTATCCTGCATGGAGGGCCAGCCGGATGTCACCCACCTG
>JBOGSE010000592.1:0-1356 GCA_050694895.1 bacterium
CAGGACGTGCGCCGCTTCGAGAAGCGCCTCCTCATCTGGGATGGCGACCCCAACCAGATCCCCACCAGAGGGCGGGAGTTCATCTGGGTCGACACCACGGCACGCTGGCGAATCGCCGACGCCAAGAAGTTCCTCGAGAGCGTGGCCACGGAGGCGGGGGCGCGCTCGCGCCTGAACGACATCATCGACTCGGTTGTCCGGGACCAGGTTTCGGGCAGCGAGCTCGTGGAGCTGGTCCGCAGCGCCTCGTGGGAGGTCCCCAAGGGAGAGGTCCTGGAGGAGGTCCCTGCCGAGGTGCGGGAGGAGCTGGAAAAACAGGTCAACCGCGGGCGCGAGGAGATCACCCGGACCATCCTGGCCGAAGCCAGGAAGGTCATCCCCCAGTACGGGATCGAGCTGGTGGACGTGCGCATCAAGCGCCTCGATTACGTGGAGAGCGTCCGGGAGAAGGTCTACGCCCGGATGATCTCGGAGCGCAAGCGGATCGCCGCCCAGTTCCGGTCCGAGGGAGAAGGCCGCAGCGCGGAGATCCTGGGGACCATGGAGAAGGAGCTGCGCCAGATTCGCTCCACCGCCTACCGGCGGGTCCAGGAGGTCCGGGGGAAAGCCGACGCCGAAGCCACCCGCGTGTACGGGGCAGCCTATAGCCGCGATCCCGAGTTCTATGCCTTCTCGCGAACCCTCGAGGGTTACAAGGAGGGGCAGAACAAGAACTCGGTGGTGATTCTCACCACGGACAGCGACTACTACCGGTACCTGAAGCAGGCCGGGTCCCGGGTCCCGCCCGGGGTCGCTGCGGCCCGGCCGACTCGTTAGCGTCGCGAGTCAGACGCCAGTGGTCGTCGAAGCGTTCTCAGTGAAGCTCAGTACCGACACGCGCGAAAGCAGACGGTGCCGAGGGGATCGCCTGATGACGCTAAGTCCTTGACGTTCTATTACTTGGAAAGGAGATATCCTATATCCGGCGGGTATTGGACGAGAACAGGCCTATCAAAGGCATCGCGCTGCCCGGCATGCCGACCGGCGCACCCGGCATGCCCGGAAGGAAGGCCGGGCCCCTGGATGTGTACTACATATCCGATGGCCCGGTGTCCAATAAGTTTGCGAGCTTCTAAAGGGGGATAGATGGCCAATGCCGCGCTTTGGAGAGGTTTACTGGCTGGTCTCTTGTTGTTCGCCTCGGCCGTCAATGCGCAGACCGCGCAGCGCGATGCGGCCGATGCGGCATTGGCGGAGCGGGTCAAGGAGGCGGTCATCAAGGAGCTGCGCGAGGGCGGCGCGCTCGACCGTGCGGTCGACGCGGGCGTCGGCCGCTACGTCGACCGGCAGCGCGCGGAGGCGGCGCAGGGCGAGCGG
>JBOGSE010000593.1:0-10165 GCA_050694895.1 bacterium
TTCGCCGGTTGAGCTGATTGCTCATGATGGTCGAGTTCAGGCGCTAGTGCTGGTCAAACGCCCACTCTATCTCTCTGGTTCCCCCCTGCCCCGACGGCGGCGGTGGCGGCGTGGCGACGATGATCACTCTGCCCGGCTCGGGGGCGGTGACCCGAACAGGCACATACACAATCGTGTCCACCGGAATCACCGTCACGGGCACGGGTGCTGGAACCAGATAGAACAGACGGCCCTTGGTCTTGGCTCCGGCCGGCGTGTTCATCCTGACGAGTTGCCCGGGCGGGATCATGGGCGGACCCGGTGGCCCAAAGGCGAGGAACGCGCCGGAGGCGTTGCGCACGAGATAGAACGTGTAGCAACGTCCGGTGGCCACAACGACGGTGCCACGCACGATGGCGCTGTCGAAGCAGTATGCGTCGCCGTTACGCGTCACCTTGATGAGCTTCTTCATCGCCTTTTCTGGCTTTGGCTTCTCGGGCTTGTAAGGCCCGGCATCGGCAGCCATTGGAGTCAGGACGAGAAGGGCAGGCAGCAGCGTGGCGAGCAGGTGCTGACGGAACATGGAATCACTCCCTTCGATGAGAGTTCACTCCCTGTACGTGATACAGCACCGCAGGGTTCCACATAGGGATTACCCCAATCGCCCCCCAATTACGCGCTCGCTTGCCGCCGCGGCTCAGCGACCGCCGGCCGCCAGCAGACGCTGCAGATCCCGCGGGCTGATGGTCAACACGGCGACGATGGCCACCGCGATCGCGATGCCGATGAGAAAAGTCGAGAGCGCGGCGATCACGGGATCCTGCTGCCGCTGCAGATAGTAGAACATCGCCACCGGCAGGGTCATGTTGTCGGTCTTCACCAGGAACAGCGAGGTCTCGACCTGATCCCAGGAGATGATGAAGGCGAAGAAGCCGCTCGTGGCCAACCCCGTGCGAATCTGAGGCAGCGTCACCTGCCAGAAGGTTTGGAGCGGGGTCGCCCCCAGATCGGCCGCCGCTTCTTCGAGTGAGCGGTCGACGGCGACGAGCGTCGCCGACAGGATCGAGATCGCAAACGGCAGCGTCACCATCAGGTGGGCCAGCACCAGGCTGTCTAGACCACCGAAGCGGCGCAGCAGGATAGCCAGGATCAGCATGGCCACACCGAACGCGATCCGGGGGACGATCAGCGGAGCCAGAAAAATGGCCCGCAAGAGTTCCCTCCCAAAGAACCGGTACCTGACCAGACCAAGCGCCGCAAGCGTGCCCACAACCAGGCTGACGGCGGTCGCCGTGAGCGCCACGATCAGCGAGTTGAGCGCCGCCCGGAACAGCTGCTCTTGCTGGAAGAGTTTGACAAACCACTGGAGCGAGTACCCTGGCGGCGGAAAGATCGCGTAGGACACACTGCTGAACGCGTACACGAGGACGAACCCGATGGGCGCGAGCATGAAGGCCATCACCAGGCCAAGGAACAGCAGCAGGGCCGTCCGGATCGGGTCGCGCCCCTCACTCATCCCCGCGTCACCTCGGCCCGGCTGTAGCTGCGCCGGAGCAGCCGGTTGCTGGCGGTCAGGATCGCCATTGCGAGCGCGAGCAGCACCAGCGCCACGACGGACGCGAAGGCGAGGTTGACCGCTTCCATGTCACGATAGATGAGCCCGCTGAGGATCTGCACCCTCCCGCCGCCCATGAGGAACGGCGTGACGAACGCGCTGATCGTCAGGGTGAACACGATCTGCGAGCCGGCGACGATGCCCGGCAGGGTGAGCGGCAGGGTGACGCGGCGGAACGTCTGCCAGCGGGAGGCACCCAGATCCATCGCCGCTTCTTTGAGGTCGGGGGTGAGCTGGCCAATCACGCTGAGGATAGGAAAGACCATGAACGGCAGCAGGATGTGGACCATCGAGATGACGATGCCGGTGGTGTTGAAGATCAGTGCCACGGGCTGGCGGATCAGTCCAAGCGAGCGCAGCGCGTAGTTGACCGCCCCGGTCTGCGAGAGGAGCAGCAGCCACCCATAGGTCCGCACGACCACGCTGACCAGGATCGGTGCGAACAGCACGATGTAGGTCACCAGGAGCAGACCCGGACGGCGAATCTTGTTCATCGCGTAGGCCGTGGGGTAGCCGATGAGCAGGCTGAGCGCGGTGACGATCCCCGCGATCCGCAGGGTCGTGCCGACGACGCCCCAGTAGAATCGATCGGTCAAGAAACGCTGCCACGCCGCGAGCCCGAAGCGCGGGGATCCGGCCGCGAGGAACGGGTAGACGCTCATCACGACCAGCACCGCCATGCACACCCAGAACACCGCGACGGAGAGCGCCACGGCCGGAGCGAGCAGCGGGATGTGGGCATACCGGCGGAGCAGCATCCGCCAGCCGCGGCGGCGGTCGACGACGGGCAGCGTCGCCGCTCGCGCCACCGTCTACCGCGCCAGCACGACCGTATGCCGTGGGGACCAACCGGCGACGGTCGCCGCGCCGGGGGTGAGCCCGACCGCGGCGTCGTTGTGCACCTCCGCGATCACCGCGACTCCGCCGGCCAGGGTCACGCGTGCACGCACGACCGGGCCCATGAACGTCACGTCCGCGACGCGGCCGTCCCACTTGTTGGCGGTATCGCCCGCGGCCGCGCCGAGCTTGACGTGCTCCGGGCGGACCGAGATCGTGACCGCCGTCCCCTCTGGGGCGCCGTCGCCGGCCGCCCATACCCGCAGCCCGTCTACCTGCACCAGGACGCCGGCCGGCCCGCTGCCGACGACCCGGCCGTCCAGGAAGTTGGCTTCGCCGATGAATGCCGCGACAAATCGGCTCTGCGGGCGGGTGTAAATCTCCTCACTGGAGCCGATCTGCTCCACGGCTCCCGCGTTCATGACCGCGACGCGGTCGGACATCGTCAGGGCCTCGCCCTGATCGTGGGTGACGTAGATGAATGTCGTCCCCAGGCGATGCTGCAGGGCCTTCAGTTCGCCCTGCATCTGCAAGCGCAGCTTGAGGTCGAGCGCCCCGAGCGGCTCGTCCAGGAGCAGCACCGCGGGCTCGTTGACGAGGGCACGGGCGATCGCGATCCGCTGCTTCTGCCCGCCGGAGAGCTGATGGATCTCACGCCCACCGTAGCCGGGTAGATCGACCAGCTGAAGCACGGCGTCGACCTTGCGGGCGATCGTGGCCGCAGGCGCCCGGCGGAGGCGCAGGCCAAAGGCGATGTTCTCGAACACCGTAAGGTGCGGGAACAGCGCCATGTGTTGAAAGACCATATTGGTGGCGCGGCGGTAGGGCGGGACGTCGGTGACCACAGACCCCCGCAGCAGCACGTCGCCGGCGGTTGGATACTCGAACCCGCCGATCATGCGCAGCGTCGTGGTCTTGCCGCACCCCGACGGCCCGAGCAGCGAGAAGAACTCTCCCCGGCGGACCTGCAGCGACACGCGGTCCACCGCGACGACGGCGCCGAAGTGCTTGGAGACCTCCCGCAGTTCGACGTCGTACTCCACGCTCGGACCGCCGCTCGCTGGGGGCGCGACGCGCGGGGCGGACCTAACGCCCCATGCGCGCCACTACTTCCTTGTCCCAGCGCTCGCGCCACGCGGCCTCGTTTTGCGCGATCGTCGCCCAGTCGAACTGGATGGCCCGCTCGGTCTCCTTGGGGCTGTACATCGGGAGACCGCGCAGGCTCGGTGGGACGACCGGCCTCTTGGAGGTCGGCACGAAAAACGTCAGCGACGCCCAGCGCGCCAGCCATCGATCGGAGAGGATCAGGTTGATAACGCCCTCGGCCACGCGCTTCTGCTGCGGCGTGACGCCTTTGACCACTACCAGGAAGAGCGGGAACGCGATGGTCCCTTCGCGGGGGATGACGAACTCCACCGGCGCGCCCTGCTGCTTCCAGGTCAACGCATTGCCGCCAAACATCGCCGCCAGATGCGCGTCGCCGCGGACGATCAGGTCCCGGACCTCGACGTTGCTGTTGGCGAACGCCACGTACTGGCTCGCCCGCTCGCTCCAGAGCTTGAACCCGGGGTCGATGTTCTTCTCGCTGCCGCCGTTGAGGCGGGCCGCGACCACCAGCCCGTTGGTGTACCACGCATACTTGATCGAGGTGACTTTCCCGCGAAAGCGCGGCGACCACATGTCGGTCCACGACGTCGGCGCTTCGCGCACGAAGTTGGGATTGTACATCAGGCCGACGGGCGCGATCGAGAAGCCGATGCCCTTGTTGCCCGGACGCTTGTAGGCGTCGGCAACATTGGCGGCGTTGGGGATGTTGCTCAGGTCCAGCGCCTCCCACATGTCGTCAATGTCGCCCTGATAGGTGAACTGGGTGTTGCTGTACCCGAAGTGCACCAGCGGACGATCCGGCGTGAGCTTGCGCGCGCCGAGCATCTTGGGATAGATCTCGAAGTTCTGCCCCTCCAATACCTCGATGGTGGTACCGGGGTTGTTGGCCATGTAGAACTTGGCGACTTCGTTGGCGACGGTGGGCAGGTTGAGCCCTGACCAGACGAAAAGCGTCAGGCGCTCGGTTCCGCCGGCCGAGGCCTGCTGTGCGAGGCCGAGCGTCGCGCCTCCGACCTGCGCGAGGGCAAAGAGACCGAGCCCCGCCCGCGCGCTCTCCGCAAGGAATTCCCTTCTCCTCATCCGTCGGGCCATCGATGATCCCTCCTAGCTGCGCGGCGATGCCGCCGGCCTACTGGTTTCTCACCACACGAGCGGTATCCAGATTGCCAAGCATGTAGCCGTAGTCCCCGGGATTCACCGCCGTGATGCCGGGCCGCAGCAGCACCACGACGTTCCGTGCAAACGGCGCCTTGAGTTCTTCGAGTGTTTCAAAGGTATATGGCGAGACAACCCGCCCCAACACTGTGCCCTTCGCGACCTCCCGACCCATCCCCTGTGGGTCGATCTCCGAATACAGAAGTCCTCCGTGGCCGGGGCGCAGCGTGCTGACCTCGGTGACAACAAGCTGCTCGGCCGGCCGCTCCGGACGGCCGTCGATCATCCCCAGGTGCCGCATCACGTTCAAGACACCGCGGAGGCCCAACGCGATGTAGTCACCATCACGCACATATCCGCCGCCGATCTCGGCGACCACCGAAGGCTTTCCGTGCGAGGCCGCCAGAGCACCCATCGTTCCGGCGTATCCCGAGACCGGGCGCACGACGCGCTGCCCAAAGGCCAGCGCCATGTCGACGTCGCGCAGGCTGATGCTGTAGTCGACGATCGGAAAGGTGCCTCCCGCGTGCAGATCCACCAGGTGCGTGATCTGATCGAGGAACTCCACCTGCAGGGCATGGGCCAGGCGCGCCGGGAGGTCGAGTGACGCGTCGGCGGGGAACACACGGTTGAGGTTGGCGATCTCGACCGCCAGGGGCGTGCCGCGCGTCAGCGTTTGAAACGCCAGGGGATTGGCGACGGGAACGAGCCGGAGCCTGCCACGCAGGCGCGCGGGCTCCACGTAGTCGAGCAGCCGGCGAATGACCTCCGGTCCGGTGATTTCATCGCCGTGGATGAGCGCCGACACGCCGAGGGTCGGGCCGTCGCGAGCACCGTCGACCTGCCAGACGGCGATCCGCAGGGGCGCGCCTGTGGCCAGCGTACAGACCTCGATCCAGCGTGGTGTGTTCGACACGGTCCTCGCGGGCAGCCGCGATGCACCGCCCGCGTGCTGTTCGGTGATGCGCGTGTGGGCTCCTGCGCGGTGCGGCAAGGGCTCGGACCCGCACGAGGGGATCAAAGGTGTTACACTGTAGTGGTGAGACTCTCCTCGAAAGTCAGGCCGCGGCACGACCCCAGGAAAGTCTTTGATATCCATGCCGATCAAGCCGCGGGGCTCACGCCCTCGCAGATCGCCGTCAAGCACGACCTGCCGCCGGCGACCGTGCAGGGCTTCCTCCGATCTGGAGGGGAGACGTGTGCGCTTGTCAGCCCCTACGGCATTCAGCGAAATCTCTCGCAGACGGCGGCGTCTGTGCAAGTCTACTGGCTTGGGTTCATCGCGGCAAGCGGGCGGGTAAGCGGTCAGAGTCACCTCACAACCTTGGTGCTCCAGATCCACCCGGAGGACGCGCCGCATGTCCAGACGCTCCTCCAAGACCTCGTGGTGGGCCATGTGACGTGTGAGTTCGCTGACAGCAGTCTCTATGGCCGTCAGGCATACGTTCGAGATCGCCAGCTCGCCGAGCTGCTCCTCCAGTGGGGCATCTCCGCACCGTCCGAGGAAGGCTCGATCCCCATCGAATTCATCCCCGAGCCCCTCATAGCCGATTTTGTGCGCGGTTACCTCGAGGGAAGCCGCTACAGTCCCCCATTCGGAGGCCTGCGTCACCACGCCCCCTCGCCTCGGTCGCTGCGCTCGCTGGCCCTGGTGGGACCTGCGCCGCTGGTCGAGGGACTCAACCGTGTCCTTCGGACGGCGTGCGGCGCACGCGAGGGTGTGGTACGGCCTTTTGGGAGGCTCGGTCTGGAACAAGTTGTCTTTCCACCGGAAGACTGCATTCGGGTTCTTGAGCATGCCTACAGCCGCCCGAGTCGCTCAATGCCCCGTGCGGCGAGATTCGTCGCCTGGTTCGGGCGTCTGGAGGGCCGCCGGACACGACGGTCATCCGGGGGGCGGAACTAGCTCCCCAGCACGAACGCAAAGATTCACGTCGTTGGCCATAACGAGCAGGCGGGGAGGTGACCTATGCAGGGGCATCTCATGTTTTCCTTCATCGGGGAACTCCGGTCAATCGCCCGGGACCGGGAGAGCATGGTCATCCATCGCGTTGTTGCTTGTGACGCCAGGCTGGACAATCAGGATATCGCCATTCATACGCAGTGGATTCTGTTCGACGAGCCGGTCACTTGCTCTATCGGCGTGTGGCCGGGGCGAGATGAAGAGGCGGCGCCCATCTTCGAGGTGACCCAGACGTTGGAACCCGAGTCAACGCCGGGGACGCTCGCGCGCATCTGCACGGTCTCCGTCCGGCTCCGGCGGGAAGTACTCGAACCGGCATCGGTCTATTGGATCAAGGTCTTCCGCGGTGGTGAACTGGTAACCCAGTATCCATTGAAACTGTCGGCCGAAGCCGCACAGGAGACCCAGGCAGTCCATTGATGTAGACGTCGCAGTCTGCGCTGCAAAAACTGAGAGAGGCCGGGGGTCCGGCCTCTCTCAGGTACCGCAGGTCGAGCTTAAGCTTGAACCGTGCGCACGTTCACAGCCTGAGGTCCCTTCTGGCCCTGGGTGACCTCGAACTCTACCTTGTCGCCCTCGTTGAGTGTTCGGAAGCCATCGGCCTGAATGGCGCTGTGGTGGACGAAGAGGTCTTTGGTCCCGTCGTCGGGTGTGATGAACCCGTATCCTTTTTCTGCGCTAAACCACTTTACTGACCCTCGTGCCATGTGATCATCGCCGCCTCTCATGATGCTCCCCATTGACCGCACGGCGGCCTACGAGGGCCTGCTCATCGTCTCGCGTCTGGCCTGACTTGTCAATGCGAAGCAGGGATCCGACCTCGAGGGGCGCGGGGCCAGGGTGCACGCGTCAATCTGGCGAAGGAGTGCTCCGGCGTGCAGGAGGACCTTGCGCATTACTCGCTGCTCGATGCCCTCACAGGCCGGCGCTCGCGCCGGTTTGGCCGCGGCTTTCATCTTGACGGCGGACCGCTGTCGTACAGGAGCGTGCTGCCGCCACACCCGCTGACACTCGCGGAGGAGGCCGCCCTCGCCTTTGCCGCGTGCGGCATCACGGGGTACACGCTCGGTGAGCTGCCCTTTGACAGCGGCTCGCTGCCGGAATCCGGCAGCGGCACCATCCTCGCCCAGTTCGTCGGCCGCGCCGTGGCCAGCGCCGACGCGATCCACACGGTGATCGTGTTCGTCATCAACGACGACGGTGTGTGGATGATCAGACGACCACAGGACCTCCCGCGCACCGAGCTCGCCGCCGTGGTACAGATGGCCCGCGACCGACGGCTGACAGAACAGTACGAGCGCCTCCGGACGCGCATCGCCGGCCGCCGCCTGGACGTGCCACGCGAGATTCCGTTTGTACCGGCGTTCAACAAATGGTCGGTGAACCTCCCGGGATCGACGTACTTCATACCGGTGAACGAACTGACGGCGATCTACATCAACGTCCTCCTGACGGCATTCAATGAGGAGTTCGGCTACTTCGTGGTGGACGAGCGCCGTGCATACCGGCCCGCGGGACTGGCGAGGTTTGCAAAGTCGCGCGGCGGACATCTCCACGACGACCCATCCGCCGGCCGACTCGCCACGGTCGGCGCGCTGGACGCCTGGATGCTCGAGTTTACGGCGCTGGAGCAGGGAGGGATCTTGCAGAGCCTCGGGTTGATGGCACAGGCGTTGGGCCTGGGGGGCTTTCCCCACTTCGCGGCCCACCCGTTCGCATGGTTTCAGACGCTTGGGTTCAGAATGGAGCACCCGCGGTTCTCGCGCGTCTTCGGGCTCGGTCCCGGCATGCGCGCACTGGTGAAAGCGTTGAGGAGGGATGCACCGGTCCCGACGGCCGTCGGCCTTGAACGCGATGGCGAGGTCTTGATCAAGCCGTTCTGTCCCCCGTACTACCGGAACATGGAAGACGCGGTGCTCGCGTTCATTGACTACAAATACGCCGAAGGGACGGGCACGCTGCGGGACGGCGGCATTGCGTCCGGCTGGCGCGACGGGTCTTCGGTGCAGGCGGGCATGCCGCGGTACTCGGACAGGACGATCGCGGCAGCAATCGCCTACTGCGACTATCTCTACACCCGCTACGGCCGATTCCCCGCCATCAGTGGGCCCTTTCGCACGGTCCTCGCCTATCAGGCTCACCGGCTCGATCTCGCATTCTACAATCAGTTCTACCGACCGGACGTCGCGGCCGAGGCCGAAGGAGGCCGCCAGCGCCGCTGACGCGGGTGTTGGGGGCGGTGAAGGGGATGCAAAATCCAGGAGAGAAGGGAGGCCGCGCGTGATCTGGTCATCCATGGAGGTGCCCGTGTGGCTGAGGTGATTCATCTGTCCAAGATCCGCGTCGTTCAGGAGAAACGGCCCAAGCGACGAGCCTACATCGCCGACTTCCCACAGCCGCTGTTCTTCGGGGTCCACGCGGGCGTCGCGGCCTTTTACAAGATGACGCCGGAAGAACCGCTCCCCTCCACACTCGACTACCTGGTCGCGGCCGCGGCCGGCTGACTCACCGGCACCCTGGCGGGCGCGCTGGAGGCGCGCGGCATCCCGAGTCATCCCGAGAAGCTCTGGACCGAAGCCGAGGGCACGATCACGGCGCCCGAAGGCGTGATGAAGGTCTCGCACATCCGTGTGACCTATCACCTGAAGATCCCGGCCGGAAAGCGTCCCGAAGCCGAGCGGGCGTTGAGCGTGGTCGAGCGCGGATGCCCGGTGGCGCAGACGTTGAAGGGCTGCGTGGCGCTCGAGTATCACTCGCAGATCACTGAAGAGTGACCGGTTTGTGGGCGCTGCGGGGCCGGGTCAGTATCGTACGACGGTCGCCGGCGAGGCGATCACCTTCGTGGGCGTCACGAAGCGGTTCGTTTCTCCCGACGGTGAAGCCTACACGGCCGTAGAAGACATCAGCTTTCCAGTGGCACGGGGACAGTTCGTCTCTATCGTGGGACCCACCGGCTGCGGGAAGAGTACCCTCCTCAACCTGGCCGCCGGGCTGCTGCGGGCCGACGCGGGTGCCGTCGAGGTGTTCGAGCGGCCGCTGGCCGGGCTCAACCCCCACGCGACGTACATGTTTCAACAGGACGTGCTGCTGCCGTGGAAGAGCGCCGAGGAGAACGTGATGCTCGGGCTGCTGTTTCGGCGCAACGAGGTGGCCGCGGCACGCGCGCAGGCCCACGAGCTGCTCGCCCGCGTCGGGCTGGCCGGATTCGAGCGACACTACCCGCACCAGCTCTCCGGCGGCATGCGCAAACGGGTGGCGCTCGCGCAGAACCTCATCGTCAATCCCGAAATGCTCTTGATGGACGAGCCGTTCAGCGCGCTCGATGTGCAGACCCGCCAGATCATGGAAAATGATCTGCTGCGGTTGTGGTCCGAGTTCCGCAAGACGGTGCTCTTCGTCACCCACGACCTCGAAGAGGCGATCGCGCTGGCCGACCGCGTCGTTGTCCTGTCGAGCGGTCCGGCCGCCCGCGTGATCGGCGACTACCCCATCGACCTCTCCCGCCCCCG
>JBOGSE010000594.1:0-4204 GCA_050694895.1 bacterium
TGCTCTGGAAGCACCGCGACCGGCTGGCGCGGACGGTGCGGATCGCCTGGTGGCCGGGCCATTCCACGGGCCGCTACGCCGGATCGGTGTGGTACGCGGATACGTTTGGGCTCGACATCGACGCGAATTGCGTGGCGCACATCAACTGCGACTCGCCCGGGTGCCGCTGGGCGACCGTGTACGAAGACGTGTTCTGGATGAGCGAGGCCGAAGGAATCGGCAAGGCCGTGATTCGAGACGTCACGGGACAGGACGCCGCCGGCGGCCGGCCGCTGCGCGCGGGCGACTGCTCGTTCTCCAACATCGGCGCGTCAACGTTCTACATGCTGTCCTCCACGATGCCGAAGCCCCTTGTGAAAGAGAAGGGCTACTACCCCGTCGGTGGGTGCGGCGCGAATATCGCCTGGCACACCGAGGACGACACACTGGAGATCGCCGACCGCGACAATCTCCTGAGGGACATGAAGGTCTATCTCGTGGCTGCGTATCGCACCGCGAATGCCACGCTGCATCCACTTGACTTCACCGCGCTGGCCGAGGAGATCGGACGCACCCTGCAGGCGCATCACGACGCGACCGGGGGTGAATTCGACCTGAGCGCGCAGATCGCCGAGGCGCGGGCGCTCGGCGGGGATCTGGAGCGATGGTATCTCGACCGCGCCGCGCTGCTCGGGCGGCCGGCATCCGATCCAGCAGTGCGCGCCACCAACGCAACGCTGCGCCGGTTGTCACGGATCCTGGTGGGCATCAATTACAGCCGCGCGGGACGGTTCCGTCACGATCCGGCCGTGGATGTCCCCCCGCTCCCCGATCTCGCGCCCGCGAAGACCTGGAAGAGCCTTGAGCCGGGCAACAATCTCTATCACGTGACGCTCACGCATCTGGTGCGAGGGCGAAATCGCGTGGCCGCGGCGCTGCGGGATGCGCGCGCACTCCTGGCTGAATGAAGGCGGTCGTCCTCCGGCGGCACGGCGGTCCCGAGGTCTTGAATCTCGAGGAGGTCCCGACCCCCTCACCCGGAGCAGGCGAGGTCCTGCTGAAGGTGAAGGCGTGCGCGCTCAACAACATGGACATCTGGGCGCGCTCGGGCCCGCCGGGTGGCAGGCCGGTCTTCCCCTGGCGCGAGCGCGTGTTTCCGATGACGACCGGAGGTGATGCAGCCGGGATCGTCGAAGCGACCGGCCCCGGCGTGGACGGCTGGACCCCGGGCGATCGCGTGGTCGTGAATCCGATCCTTTCATGCGGCGAGTGCGAATACTGCCTGGCTGGCGAGCAGACGATGTGCCTGCGTTATCAGATCTTCGGCGAGCACACGCCGGGTGGCCTGGCCGAGTTCGCCGTCGCGCCGGCGCGTAATCTGCTCCGGGTGCCCGCCACCATCCAGTTTGAGAAGGCCGCCGTGCCGGCCGCGTACTGCACCGCGTGGCGGATGATCGTGACCGCCGGTGGACTCCGCCCGGGCGAAGATGTGCTGGTGACCGGCGCATCGGGCGGGGTCGGGACCGCCGCGATCCTGATCGCGCGGATGGCCGGTGCCCGGCGGGTCTTCGCCGTAGTCGGTGGGCCGGAGAAGGCGCGCAAGGCGGAATCTACGGGAGCGATCGCCATTGATCACCGCGCGTATCCCGCGTTCAGCGACCGCGTGCTGGAGGACACCGACGGCGCGGGCGTGCACCTGGCGGCCGATCCGGTCGGCGCGCCAACGTGGCGCGAGGTCATCCGCAGCCTGCGGCGAGGCGGCCGCATGACGATCTGCGGCGCATCCGGCGGCGAGCGGCCAGACTTCGACATCCGTGAAGTGTACCAGCGCCACCGCCGCATCATCGGGGCGCCTATGGGAAATGTTGCCGACTTACAGTCGGTGATGCGCGCCATCTTCAGCAAGGCCATCGATCCCATCATCCATGCGGTGCTCCCGCTGGCGGAGATTCGGGAAGCGCACCGCCTCATGGAGGCGCGGCAGCATTTCGGGAAGGTCGTCATGGTACCGTAAATTTCTGCATCGCCGCGGCGCGGGTTGACAACCGCGGCATCATCCGGGACGATAAGGAGACTTCAATGCCGAAAGCGAACACGATCGCAGAGATCGAGATCAAACTGTTCGACCGTCCCCGGGCGTTTCCGTTCCGCGGCCGGTCGCTCCGCGCCCTCACGGCGGCGCTGCGGCGCGAGGCCGACCGTGGCAGCCACACTGCTGCACCGGCGCTGGGACGCATCGCCTCGATGCTTGACGCCCTCGCCAAAGAGGGGTGGCGCTACGCGACCTTCAAGGGCGAGGTCCTCACCCTCGTACACTCACAGCCCAGAGGCCGCGCGCAGATTGAAGCGTTTCTCACCGAGCGATTCGGCGCCGATCTCCTTGACCGCATCACCGTCCGCGAGCGTCCGAATGGACCGACGCCCCGACCCCCGCGCCTGCCCAAGGCCGACGATGAATTCAGCCGCGAACTGCGCCGGCTGATCGGCTCGGAGAACCACAAGAAAGATCTCTACCTTGGGCATCCACAGGAAGAACTCGCCGAACTGCTCCTGGACATGAGCTTCCTGGCGCAGGAAGCCATGGACAATCCGGAGGTCACGCGCCTGATCGATCGGCTTCGCGCCGAGCACGAGGAAGACACGCAGTACCGCGATCTCCACAGCCGGTACCTCTCCCTGACCGAACGCACCGGCATGGGACATCCCGCGGCGGAGGAAGCCTACTGGGATCTGTTCTCGTACACGTCGCACAAGCTCGCGCGGCTCGTTCCGGTGCTGCGGGGCTTTCTCGAGAAGCGCGGGTTCAATGATCTCTGCGAGCATGAGGCGACGGCCTTCCTGACCGCGGCCCTATCGCTCGCCCTCTCAACGATCGAGGCCGACGACCACTAGCCCGGCCACGGTCCGCCGGCCTGGGTCTATCCCGCCGGCCTGAACGTCCGCACCATTTCGCCCACGATCACCTGCAGTGCGGCCGCGATCGGCACCGCCAGCAGCGCCCCCAGGATGCCCATCAGGTTGGCGCCGATCATGATCGCCACGAGCGTGAGCAGCGGGGACAGACCAACCGCCTGCCTCATGACGCGCGGCACCAGAAAGTTCCCTTCGGCCTGCTGGATGAACGTGAAGAACACGATGACTGCCAGCAGCCGCCACGTCTCTCCAAAGAGCGCGACGAGGACCGCGGGGATCGCGCCCAGCACCGGACCGATCAGGGGGATGAGTTCGGTCACGCCCGCGGCGACCCCGAGCAGGAATGGATACGGCAGGCCCAGCACCCAGGTCCCCAACCCCGCGACCAGGCCGATGATCAGGCCCAGGAACAGCTGGCCGCGAAGCCAGCCGCCGAACTTGACCCCAACATGCTGCAGGACCGTTTCTAGCTGCCGGTGATGCTTGCGCGGGAACAGATCCAGAAATCCCTCTTTGATCGCGGGGCCCTCCAGCAGCATGTAGAAGCTGAGGATGAGTACGGTAACAGCCGAGACGACGCTGCCGAAGACGCGAAACGCGACGCCCGTCGCCGCACCCACGTATGAGCCGAGTCGGCCGACCTCCTGCGGGAGTCGGTTCACGATCGCGGTGAGGTCCGGCAGCCAGGAGTACCGCCGCTGCAGTTCCGCGAGCCTCTCGCTCAGGTTGCCGTAAAGCTCGGGGCCCCTCTCGAGTACTTCTCGAGACTCCGAGACCAGCGGCGTGATCAGGATGCTGCCAAGGACGCTCAGTGCGACAAGGAGCCCCACGTATACGAGAAAGATCGCGCCCGTACGAGGGAGGTGCCACCGGCGCCTGGTCCACGTGCGGCGCTCGAACGCGTCGACGACGGGACTCAGCCCCGTCGCCAGTATGGCCGCGATCAGCACGAGCAGCAGGATCTCGCCCACCATCACGATGATCCGGGCGATCCCGAGGACGACCAGGATCGTCAGGATGACAACGGTGGTTGTGACGATCAACTCAGAACGTGAGGCCAGCCTGCTCACCTCCCGCGTGGGGGCGCCTTCACGCTCGCCACGACGTGCTCGCGCCGGCGGCCGGAGGGGCTTTCGGCGCCAAAGACTGATCCCCTGTACCCATGCTCGACGCCTTGACGCCCTCGCCGATGTCTCCCTAGAATGAAGTGCGTCTCGCAGAACCGCACGGCGCGCGTTCCGCGGTAGCTCAACGGTAGAGCGTCCGGCTGTTAACCGGAGGGTTGTAGGTTCGAATCCTACCCGCGGAGCCA
>JBOGSE010000595.1:0-2250 GCA_050694895.1 bacterium
ATCAACAACGGCTTCCCGGCCGTGATCATCGCGGAGGTGGAGGGTATCCGGCAGGATGACCGCCTCCGGATCGATCTGGCGTCGAGGACGGTGACAAACCTCCGTAGCCGCGAAATGTCGCCGGTCCAGAACCTCACCGGCACCTCCCGGGAGATCTTGCAGGCGGGTGGGATCGTTGCGTACACGCTGGCCAGGATCGAGGGCGCGCGGCGCGGATGAGCACGGTGCGGCCGTCCCTGCGGCTTCGCCGGCGTCTGAGCGAACGGAGCATCCTCGTCGCCCCCGGGGCACCCGATGCGCTCATTGCGCGCATCATCGAGCGGACGGGATTCGAGGCCGTGTATTTCACCGGCGCGGGCTTCTCGTACACGCACCTGGGTGCGCCCGACCTGGGACTGGTATCGATGACCGAGATCACCTGGCGCCTGGCCGCCGTGGTCGAGTCCACAACGCTGCCCGTGATCGCTGATGCCGACACCGGCTACGGCAACGCGTTGAATGTCACGCGCACCGTGCGGGAGTTCGAGCGGGCCGGGGCCGCCGCGATCCAGCTTGAGGACCAGGTCACGCCCAAACGCTGCGGCCATCTGACCGGGAAGGAGGTCATCGGCGCGGGCGAGATGATCGGAAAGATCAAGGCGGCGGTAGACACCCGTACCGACGCGGAGCTTCTCATCATCGCGCGCACGGATGCGCGGGCGACGCTGGGGCTGACCGAAGCCATCGAGCGCGCGCACCGCTATCGGGAGGCGGGTGCCGACGTCTTGTTCGTTGAAGCGCCGACGGGCCGGGACGAGCTGGCCGCGATTCCCGCGCGCCTTCCGCCGCCGGTGCTGGCCAACATGGTCGAAGGCGGCGCGACCCCGCCGTGCAGCGCAGGTGAACTGGAGGAGATGGGGTACCGGATCGTCATCTTCCCCGGCGCCGCGGTGCGCGCGGCCGCCGCGGCGATCACGCGCATGATGGCCGCGCTGAAGCGGGAAGGCACCACCCGAGGGATGCTGGAGGACATGATGTCCTTTGGCGAACTGAACGAGCTGCTGGGGCTGCCGACCTACCAGCAGCGCGAGGAGCGGTACCAATGAGGCCGTTTGATCTGGCGATTCTCAACGGAACAGTGGTGATTCCCTATACGGGCGAGGTGCGGTGCGATCTCGGTATTCGCGACGGGCGGATCGCGATGCTCGCCGACGCGATTGATCCCGCACAGGCCGATGAGGTCCTTGACGCCGCTGGGCGGCTGGTCATGCCGGGGGCGGTGGACTCGCACTTCCACCTCGGCATCTATCGCTCGATGAGCGCGGACACCGAGTCCGAGACGCGCTCCGCGCTGGCGGGCGGCGTGACGTCCATCATCAGCTACTTTCGCACCGGCCAGCATTATCTCCACAAGACCGGCCCCTACCGCGAGATCTTCCCTGAGGTGCTGGCGCTTACCGACAAGCGCGCCTACACCGACTACGGCTTCCACATCGCCATCATGACGGCCGATCAACTTGGCGAGGTCGAGTGGCTGGTGGCGTCCCAGGGCGTGGCCTCGTTCAAGTACTACATGTTCTACAAAGGCTTGAACCTCACGGGCGACTCGACGCGGGGCAGCGACTACACGATGTCCGATGCGTACGACCTCGGGCACCTGTACCTGTTCATGCAGCAGGTGGCCGCTGCCGCAGGGCGGCATCGGGCAAAGGGCCGCATTTCGCTGAGCCTCCACTGCGAGCATGCCGAGCTCATCCGGATCTTCATCGATCAGGTCAAGCGTCTGGGCCTCTCAGGTCTGGAGGCCTACCACCAGGCCCGGCCGCCGCTGACCGAGCGTCTCTCGATGGCCGAGGCGGTACTCCTGGCGGATGCGGCGCGGTGCCCCATCAACCTGCTGCACCTCAGCAGCCGAGAGGCGATGACCTCCGCGGCCGAGGCCAAGCGGGAGTATCCCCACCTCGACGTCAGGCTGGAAGTGACGCTGCATCATCTGGCGCTCACGTATGCGACTGCCGAAGGGATACAGGGCAAGGTGAACCCACCCATCCGCACCGAAGAGGACCGCACCGCCCTGTGGGAGGCCGTGGTAGACGGCACGGTCGACACAATCGTGAGCGACCACGCGTGCTGCTTCGAAGAGCAGAAGGGTGAGGATCTCTGGAAGGCGCTGCCCGGGTTCGGGGGCACGGCGTTGCTCTACCCGTTTCTTCTGTCGGAAGGATTCCACCGGCGCGGCGTGAGCCTGACCCGGGTGGCCGAACTGGCCAG
>JBOGSE010000596.1:0-1862 GCA_050694895.1 bacterium
GTCTCAGACGCGCACGCGCGCGAGACCCAAACCCACTTCCCGGTGCCGAACTGCTTTTCAGAATTGATTTTCAAGTACTTCTTCGCCCTGCGAAGCGTAATGACAGATATCCCGTCTTCCTTAGCGCGTGCTATGCATTCCTTGGACGGCACAGGTCCATCACACAGCAGAACACGCAAGAACGCCTTTGCGTCCTCCAGATCACTCCTCTCCTCCGGGTCACCGACAGGTGCTAGGGCCTCATCGGCAGTAATGGTCACCTGCTCCGAGTCCCACTCGACACAAGACGTATGGATGCCACGACCGAGATCCTGCGGACGAACACGGAACGCCATCCCGCCCGTATCCACCGCGAGGTTGTTTTTCATGGGCAAGAACAGGCGTCGATCACCATCCTCGGGGTCCTTGGCCACCAGATAGGCGCTACGGGCGGCCGCGACGAACCCGAGCGATCCCATGACGCGCATGAGAGCCTCCGGACCGCCGGCCTTGTTCAGGTGCGACACACACAAGACCGCGACCCCGGTATCCGCGGCCATATCGGCGAGCAGCGTTAGCACCTCTCGTACCTCGGAATTCCTGTGGGAGTCGACTACCCCAAGGTAGGCACTCACTGGGTCAATCACGACCAGTGCGACCTCGCCGAGATGTGCGATCATGGCGCGCAGTCGTAATATGTCCTCCGCCGACAGCGTGAAGGGCCGATTGAATGGCTCACCGTGTTGGTTAGTATCTCGAACCGAATCAAGGATATATATCCGCCTCAGGTCGGCCCCCGTTGCTTCGAGCCTGGGTCGAATCGTGTCCTCGGCGTCATCCTCTCCGCTGAGGATGATCACGGATCCGGCATCGCACTGCGTCCTATCCACAGGCCACATGCCACCGACAGAGACTATCGCCGCTACACTAAGGGTCAGTTGACTTTTCCCAAGTCCTGGATGCCCCGCGACCATGCTGACCTTTCCACGAGGGATCCTCCCTTCCCACAGCCACACGATTGGCTTCGCCGCGATATCCGACATCCGGCGATACACATACTCTTGGTGCAGCGCACTGGCCGACCGATCCTTGCCATTGTCACCATACCCCAACCTGTCGAGAAGCCCTGCCCCGCGCCGCGCCTTCTCTTCGATCTTCGCGTACTCGTCTAGCCACGACATATCCTGACCTCCTGGCTGAACGCTCGCAGCCTCATGTACGCCTCCATGATCCGATCCTCATCCTCCGACGACAGGCATGTCCCGCGCCAGTACATATCGAGTCCGACGCACGCTATAGCGCACTCATGAGCGATGCAGGCGAGCACATCGATGGAGAATGGCGAAGGTCGTACTCCGGAGTGCCCTCCAGGGCCTCCAGGACGGTCCACAGGGCGTTCTGGCATCAGGTCGGCCAGTTGTATGCCGGCTGCCTCTACGACCTCGCTAGGCGAGCACCCGGCGAAGCAATGGATGAGGATCCTGCCATCAGGAAGGGTCCTCACGGAGAGAGAAGGGGTAGCGTCCTCGTGCGCAGGACAGCGCGCTGTCCAGGAGTCTCCGCCTTTCGCCCTGACGCGTGACAGGCGAGAGAGTAGAGCATCGATCATCATGTCCCACCCCGATAGGTAAGGGTCGGGTCAGGGGGTCCTATCTGCGGGCGCCGCGTACCCGCCCCCCCTTCCCGTCGCGGCCGAGTCACCGGACCCGCTGGCCGGCGGGAGACCCGGTGAGTTGGATGATATTAACACGGACTCCCCTGTCATCGCCTTCAACGCGCTCCCGAATGCCTCTCCCCACCTTTCCGGGCGTGGCTTCCCTGGGCGCCATGCCCGCAAGTAATATCGCCAGCATTCTTCCTTGGCGCCGACGATCGGGGCGGAG
>JBOGSE010000597.1:0-1597 GCA_050694895.1 bacterium
CAACCGGGTGCCCACGGCCAGGATCACGTCCGCGCGATCGACATACGCTTTCAATGGGCTGCCGGCCCACAGGGCTGCGCCAAGCGACAGCGTGTGGTGATCGCTGATGGCGCCTTTGCCTTCGGCAGATTGCACGACGCCCGCCTGCAGAAACTCGGCGACCCCGAGCAGCGCGTCGTTCGCCCCGGATGCGTGAACGCCGCCGCCGGCGTAGATCACCGGGTTCGCGGACCCCGACAGCAGCGCCGCAGCCTCTTCCACGGCCGCGGGGGCGGCCGATGGCCGGGCCGGATGATCAGGCTCGAGAAGCGTGACCTCACCTTCGTCTTCCATGGTGTCGGGCGGTATCTCTATCTCGACCGGACGCGGTCGCCCGGTCACGAGCTGGCGGACCGCCTGGTGGACGGCACCCGGGATCTCCGACACCTCGAGAACGCGCCTGCGCCACTTGGTGATCGGCGCGATCATGTCCAGCTGATCGTTTACTTCGTGGAGGAGCCCGGTGTTTTTGCCGATCCTTGCCTTCGGGATCTGTCCGGCGATCATGAGCACCGGCGAAGAGGCCGCGTAGGCCGTGCAGAGTCCGGCCGCGGCATTCAGCAGGCCGGGACCCGGCACCACCAGGGCGACTCCAACATCACCCCCGGCGCGGGCATAGCCATCGGCCATGTAGCTCGTGGCCTGCTCGTGCCGGGTGCTGATGAAGCGAATCCGCGGCTCGTCCCGGAGGGCTGCCATGACCCCGTAGAGTTGAACGCCCGGCACGCCAAACACCACGCGGACGCCCTCGCGATAGAGCGACTGCACGAGCGCTTCGCCACCGGTCATCACAGCCACGGTGCGCCTCGATTCTCGCTGGAGGGAAAGGTGTCCTTCAGCGAGCGTCCCGGTGCGCGGACCCGTTGGGTAGACTTCCAGGTAGAGGGGTCTCCTCGGAGGGAGGATTTGTCTGTGAACGGATGCCTGCGGTTGGGACGCAGTGCGGCATTGATCGCCTTGGGCATGGGTATGGGGGTCGTGCTTGGCTCCCTCATCGCACCCGTGACGGGTGCGGCGCCCGTCGACACCCTCAGCATCGCGACTTGCCGGATTGATCAATCGCTCTTTCGAGTGCAGGTGACGCAGCAGGCGTCAGGATCGCTCATCACGGGTGACGCGCAGGTCCGCAGTGGAACAGCGTGGGTGGCCCTCGTCGTTACCGATAATCTCGGGCGCTCGAAGCAAGTCCAGGGAACCACCGGCGGTGGATACGTAGGCGCCGGCTTTAGAGCGACCGTTCCTATAGACAAGGGGTCGATCAGAGAAGTAACAGTCTGCTTCCCGTAAGACTGGCCCGTTCTTCGCGCCCCGCGAGCGCCGTAGCATAGGATATCGTCCCCAGGAGATTGGTGCTCAAGGTCCCCCAACCCGAGGAACGCGTCGGGAGTAGTGGCAGGGGATCACCGCCGATCCTGAAGAACCATTAGCCCCCAGGGAACCGTGAGGATCTCACGGTCGTGGAGGGCCCGGTGAGCGCTCCGGCGGTCGGTGCCATCGTCAACTCTGCAGCATACTGCGAGGGCCGGCGCGTCGCCGACGTCGAGATCAAAGATATTGG
>JBOGSE010000598.1:0-2035 GCA_050694895.1 bacterium
AACGCACAGAACGCAAAGAAAACCTCGTTTCAATCAATGCGCTTTGCGTGCGTTGTGCTCTTTTGCGGCGATTCATTCGGGTGCGGTGGCTCTTGAAGCTGGTGCTTTTGTATGACTCCGCTCGAACGTTCTTTCAGGCTGAATACTCGTCGTGAGGTATCCCGACACCCTTCCCCACTGTCGGGAATCCCTGCGACCCCGGTTCGGCCTTCACCTGCAACGCTTTCCTTGCGGTTTGTCGGGCGTTCCGCACCCCCGACTTCGGTCGGTTTTGGCTACTCATGTAGCCATCCACTCACGTGGATTGGCTCGCACGGCCTCACGGCCGCGCTCACCAAAACCTCCCTCGTCGCTCACGCGACAGACGGGTTCACACACGGGCGGGTTCCACGGCTTAATCCATTATGGCAGGAAAGCTCCTGCCGGGGAAGAGGGCGACGGGTGCAACTACGGGTTACAGGTGAACCCGCTCATGCGGGAGCGAACGGGTTGCGGAGGGAATGCGGCAATCCGGCAATGCGGCAACGGGATGCGCCTGTTGCCTCAATGAAAAAAGACGCCGAGGATTTTGACAAGCAGCCATACGTTGCCTCAAATGAAAAAGACGCCGGCCGATCGCTGCCAGAGCCCACTGCTGGGGCGGACCATTGACCTCCGTGGCACCGAGCGGGTAAGCTGCTGTTGTCCAGTGAAACAGAGGCGGGCTCTGCTGGAGAGCAACCCGCCAAGGGATAACTGGATCGAAAGGCGACGAAATAAAAACGTCTCCGCATTTGGGGAGGGCCAAAACCTCCCCAAATGGAAATCGAGAGACCTTTATTTCAGAGCCTGAGCATGCCTCATAAAACTCATCGTTCCTGTTCGACGAAGTCGCCATTATCTTAAAACTCCTTTCAACTGCCGCTCTACTTGCCGGGCCAGCTCGAAGGGGTCCAGCGACTCGAATTGATCGCGGAGCCGCCGCTTGTTTTTGGCACTGACCTGATCGCTGGCCAGGAGCCGTTGATAGGCGGTCTGGGGCCGATCATGGCGCCTGACCCAGCGGCTGCCTTCCCGCCACTTCTGCTTTAGCTTCATCGAAGGCAGGAAGAAGTTGTGCAGCGGACCCCAAGCTTCTTTGTAGAGCCCGTTGATCCGCGGCACCGCCAAGGGGTCCTCCAGCCGCCCATAGCCCAACAACTGACGCGGCCACATCCAGTTCTTTTGCTCCACGTGCGCGTTGTCGTCTTTATGATAGGGCCGCGAGCGCGTCAGTCGGACCGGCTTAACCCGCACTTGCAGGTACTTAATTAAGGTCCAATTCATCCACTCGCTGCCATTGTCAAAATCAAAGCCCAGCAGCTCAAAAGGCAGGTTCTGCTCCACATCCCGCGTCTGTTCCACGATGCCAGCCGCCCCTTTGTTCCACACCGCCCGGCCCTCCGTCCAAGTGCTGGCGTGGCAGGTGTAGACCAGGCTCCAGGTGAAATTGCCCGCCAGACTCGCCCCGCAATGCGCCACGCTGTCAGCCTCCATAAACCCAGGCCGACGCTCATCCCACACTTCACCTTGAATGGGAATCTGGCGCCGCAGCAGCGTCCCCGGCCGGGTGGTGCAAAGCCCCCGCAGGGCTTGGCTCTTCTGGCCCGCCAGCATCCGGTCCAAGGTCGCCGCGCTCACCTGGTCCAGTAACTTCTTCTGGCTGGGCAGGAGCTTCCCATAGTGCCTCTCATAATGCGGCAGCCACAACTCCAAGGCCGGCGCCAGACGCTTGCCGCACAACTGCTCGGCCGCGCTCCAAATCCGATCCACTACCTCCAGCAGCGTTTGGTACCTCGACTCCGGCCCGCTGCGCCACACCCTCTTGGGTTGGGGCAATTGGTCCGCCAGCAACTTGGCCGCATATTTGCGCTCATACTTGTATTGCTCGCAGAACTCATCCAGCATCCGACTTCGCCCCTTCCGGGTCCGGCGCTGGTAGCGCTCTTGCCAACGGCTTAATTCTTCACTTCGTTTCAGTTCTTTGGTCATTTTCACCTCATAGTTCTCGGCGTCT
>JBOGSE010000599.1:0-11440 GCA_050694895.1 bacterium
CGGTGGAAGCCGGCGTGTGGGGCCGCCATGAAATTGCCCTGCTGATTCGCGACCACCCCGGCGTGGGCGCCAAGCTGCTGGTCAAGATCACGCAGCTGATGGCGCAGCGCCTGCGCAACACCAGCAATCAGTTGGTGAAGTTGCTACGAAAACAATAGCATAATGCGCCCATTGCATGTGGGCTTCGAGCGGCGTCTGGACACCCATCTAGCTCTGCTCACGCTTGCGTGCTGTGTGATCTGCTCGCGTCATGATGAAAAGTTTTGTTAGCCGCTCTTAGGCTCCTTGTTATCGCAATTATGTTTTGGGCTTCGCTTGTGACGTGTTCTTTGGCTCCCTACAGGCCAGATCAATTGTCGTCATGCCACCTCGAACGTTTTGCGGACATACGCTCTTCGAGCAACGCTTCATCGGTCAGGTGAAGCAAGGTGTAGATGCCATCCGGAAACCGCACAAATGGCGAATTCTGAACTCATGGGCCAGCATGTCCTGACAGCCCTTCTTATGTCGATACGACCTATTCAAGTTCACGGGTTGAGCCTAGCCATCTCAGCAGTTTCGCCATGTTCTGGCGAAACTGCCTCCCCGAGCGAGTGCGATTCCAAGATTGTTGCGCCGGCCGGCGCAACAATCTTTTCTGGAGCAGCGATGGCCTGGGCCAGTGCTGCGGGTTGGTCCACATGCAGCCAATGCCCTGCGCCACTCAGGCTCAGATGCTCGGCGCGCGGGAACAGTTGCGCGATTTTTTCATGGTGATCCGGCAAGAGGTAGTCGGATTCGATGCCACGAACAAACAGGGCCGGCAGTTCACAGGGCCGGCTTTGCGGCGGCGGCGGAAATCCCATCAGCCCGGCCATGCCGGCGTCCAGGGCATCGAAGTTGATGCGCCAAGCGTAGCCGTTAGAGCGCCGCACCAGGTTCTGCAGCAGCAGCTTGCGCACCGCGGGGTCGGCAATCGCGGGGGCCAACAGCTTGTCCGCGTCGGCATGCGCCACCACGCTGCGCAAGGGGCAACTCTGGGCGGCATGGATGAGTGCGCTGTAGCGGTCAGGGTAAGTGGCGGGTGCGACGTCGAGCACCACCAGCCGCCGCACCTGTTCAGGGTGCCGAAGAGCCAGCATCATGGCGACCTTGCCACCCATGCTGTGCCCTGCGACAACGATCTTCTGGCCGGGCGCAATGTCCTCGATCAACTGACCCACATCGGCAGCCATGCTGGCGTAGTCCATGGCCGCTGCCCAGGGTGAGTCGCCATGGTTGCGCAGGTCCGCCGTGTACACCCTGAACTGCCCCGCCAGCCTGGCAGCGATGTGGTGCCAGTTGCGACGCGAGCCGAACAGGCCGTGCAGCAAAAGCAGCGGCGGCCCTTCGCCCGTTACCGAATAGCGCAGCGTCAGTTCCATGCCCGGTACCCGCCCGGCTCCCCTCTCAGCGGTGCAGCTCAATTCAGAGCTCCTTGCGCTTCATGGCATCGGCAATGTGCTCGGCCTGGCGGATCGCGAGCGCCACAATGGTCAGTGTCGGGTTCGACGCGCCGCTCGAGGTGAACTGGCTGCCATCGGAGATGTACAGGTTCTTTACATCGTGGGTGCGGCCCCATTTGTTGACCACGCCGTCGCGCGGACTGGCGCTCATACGGTTGGTGCCCATGTTGTGGCTCGCCGGATAGGGCGGCATGTCGATCACACGCTTGGCTCCGACCGCCTCGGACAGCGCTCGCCACTGCTTGAGCCCGTGCCGAGCCAGCGCGTCGTCGTTGCCCGTGTACGTCTTGGTGACGATGGGAACGGGCAGGCCGTACTGGTCCTTCTCGGTCGGGTGCAGCGTGATGCTGTTGCCTTCCATGGCCTGGTCTTCGCCGCATACCCACACGCAAGTCATGTGGTCGTACATGTCGAGCGCCGAGGTCACCTCACGCCCCCAGCCACCCGGCTTCATGAACGCGGCGACGAAGGGCAGGCCGAGCGAGAGCCCTTCGAGGTAGTAGCCGCCCGCGAAGCCGCGCTTCGGGTTGTGCACCGCCTCGTCGGCCACCACCGCGGCCAGCGCTGTGCCGCGGTACATGTAGATCGGCTTGTCGTAGATCGACACCGCCGCCGCAGTCGCATGGTTCATGTAGTTGCGGCCGACCTGGCCCGACGAGTTGGCCAGTCCGTTGGGGAACATCGACGACGCCGAGTTCAGCAGCAGGCGCGGCGACTCGATCGAGTTGCCAGCCACGCAGACCACGCGCGCTTTTTGCAGGTGCTTTGCGCCGTTCTTGTCGGCATAGAGCACGCCGGTGACCGTGCCGGCCCTGTCGTGCTCGATCTTGAGCACCATCGACTCGGGCCGCAACTCCACGCGGCCGGTGGCCAATGCCTGCGGAATGTCGGCGTACAGCGTGGACCACTTCGCGCCGATCTTGCAGCCTTGCATGCAAAAGCCGATCTGCTGGCACTCGGGCCGACCCCCATAGGACTTCGAGTTGATCGCCATCGGGCGCACCAGTTGCTGGTAGCCGATCTTGCGCGCGCCGGCCGCGATCACTTTGTAATGGTTGTTCTCGGGCAGCAGCGGCAAGCCGCTGGCCTTCGAGCCTGACACGCCGAGCTTCTTCTCGGCGAGGTCGTAGAAGGGCGCGATCTCCTCGTAGTTGATCGGCCAGTCGAGCAGGTTGGCGCCCTGCACCCCGCCGTAGGTGGTGCGCGTCTTGAACTCGTGCGGCTGGAAGCGCAGAGCGAGGCCGGCCCAGTGCACCGACGAGCCGCCTACGCCCTTCACAAGCCATGCCGGCAGGTTGGGATAGGTCTTGGTGTGGTGCCAACCGCCGGCCGAGATGCGCTTGTCCAGCCAAGAGATCTTGCTGAACATGCCCCATTCGTCGTTGTCAATAT
Source organism: bacterium (assembly GCA_050694895.1). Taxonomy (GTDB): domain Bacteria; phylum Sysuimicrobiota; class Sysuimicrobiia; order Sysuimicrobiales; family Humicultoraceae; genus JBQTJP01. The sequence goes on from JBOGSE010000599.1 coordinate 2,877, forward strand.
CGGCCTGCGTGTGATGCTTGCCTGCCTCCAGCACGACGCAGCGCACGCCGCGCTGCGCCAGCTCGTTAGCCAGCGTACCGCCGCCGGCGCCCGAGCCGATGATGACGACCACGTTGCTGTCGTTAAGGCTGAATTTCTTTGCCATGATGTGTCTCCTCGGGGCGGCTCAGAGCCAGTTGATGTCGTCGAAGCCGCGGTTCATGTAGCCGCCCTTTTCCCAGGATGAGCCTTCGTAGCCGAGCTGCGGCCAGACCTCCTTGTTGTCGTAGAGCCCGGTGACCAGATCGCCCTTGATCTTCTGAAAGAAGGGCGAGGGCTCGATATCCTTGAGCAGCGCCACGCGCTCGGGCTCGGTCGGCACCTCGGTGTAGGCCTTGCCATAGCGTTTGGCCGCAGAGGCATCGAGCGCGGCCACGCCTTCGGTCAGCAGATTCCTGAAGGCCGGGTCCTTGGCGGCCGCGGCGTCGTAGGGCGCGACGGCTTGCACGTAGTACTTGTCGGCCAGCTTGTCGTGCGGAAAAATGTCGCGCGCCATGCGGACCAGGGTCGTGCCGACCTTGCCGCCCAGCGTGGGGAAACTTTGCGCATGGGCGCTCTTCAGGCCCAGCACCAGGCTCGACGCCGGGATCACCGTGATGCCGACCGCCAGGCTGCTGCTGCCTTGCAAAAAGCCGCGGCGGCTCACGCGCGGACGTTTTTCGACAATGCGCATGCCGGCAGGGGCAAGGGTCTTGGTGTTCATACGGTCTCCTTCGTGGTGGAAAAATCAAGGGTGGGAATCGTTCCATGGATCGCGCCGTGCAAGGCCCAGGCCAGCGGATGAGCGATCTCGAAAACCGAGGGCGCAACGCCGATCTCTTCAGCCAGCGACGTGGTGCGATGGGTCAGGTGGTAGACATGGGTGGCCGGGCGGTTCATGGCCTGGCACAGCGCCGGCCATTGCGGCCGGTCCAGCAGCAGGCCGGCCACCAGCAGGATGCCGGTGCGGCGCCGGATTTGGGCCAGGCCGACGATCTTGCGCTGGCCTACCACCACCTCCCAGGGTGAAATGCCGCCGTAGCAGGCCCAGTCCAGGTCTTTGCCGAGGTCGTGCGCATGCTCGAAATCGCGCGCTTCTTCGGGTGATACCGCATGGGCCGCGAGCCCGAGGTTTTGCAGCATGCCCGCATAGAGCTCGCCAAGCCAGCGGTAGCTCGACACCGGGCTGGCCGTGACCAGCGGGTGGTCATGCGGCAACGCGATGGAGGTGCTGAGCATCCAGGGCCCGACCAGCACTGCGCCGCCGCCGGCCTGCCGCACGAGGGTGTCCATGTCGGTGGCTGCCGTAGCGGACAGGCCTGCCAGCGCCGAGCGTTGCGCGCAGCCCAGCACCACGGCCGGCATGCGGTAGCGCCACAAGCGCACCTGGGGCTCCCGCACGGTGCTGGCGAGCTGGCGTTCGTTCCAGGCCTGCTCTTCGCTGGCCGGTACGCACAGCGGTACGTAGGGCAGTTCGAGCTTCATAGGCCCTCGCAGGTCTCCAGCCGGCGGCGGATCTCGGCCAGGAACAGCGCGGCCGGGTAGCCGTCGACCGCGCGGTGGTCGAACACCAGGGTCAGGGTGCTCATGGGCGCGGCCACGATCCGGCCTTCGCGCACCACGGCTTGTTCGGCAATGCGGCTCAGGCCCAGGATACCAACCTGCGGTGGGTTCAGGATCGGCGTGAACCAGTCGATACCCGTCATGCCCAGATTGGTCACCGTGAAGGTGCCGCCCTGGAACAGCCGGGGCGACAGCGTGCCGGCCCGCGTGCCCGCGGCCAGGTCGCGCGAGGCCTGGGCCAGCTGCTCGATGGACTTCATGTCGGCATCGCGGATCACCGGCACCGCCAGCCCGTCGGGCAGCGAAACCGCCAGGCCGAGGTTGACGCCGGGCATGCGCTCGATGCCGCCTTCGCGCAGGCAGGCGTTGAGCGCGGGGTGCGCATGCAACGCCAGCGCCACGGCCCGCAGCACGATGGGTGTGACGGTGATGCGGGCCGTGCCGCCCTGGCCGGCCTGCAAGCCGGCTTGCAGGGCCAGGCAGCGCGTCATGTCGACCTCGACCGCCTGGGCCACGCGCGGCGCCTGCCAGCCCACCGCCATGTTGCGCGCAATGCTGCCGCGCAGGCCCTTGAGCGGGATCAGCGCGGGCGGCGCGGCCGCCGGGGCGCTCAGGACCTCGGCCATCATGCTGCTCCCTGCAGCACAGCCAGCGGGGCGCCGCGCGCAAAGGTGTCTTCGGCCGCAACCAGGATCTTTTCGATCACGCCGTCGGTCGGCGCCGTGATTTCATGGTTGGTCTTGACCACCACCACGCTGGCGATGGCCTGGCCGGCCGTGACCGACGCGCCCTCGGCCACCAGCCAGTCTTCGACCAGGGCCTCGGTTCCGGGCTCCACGTCCTGCCAGACTTCGTCGGGCAGCACAATCTCGATTCGACTCATGCCAGCACTCCCGCCAGTTTTTTGGCCTGGACCAATTGCCGCGCGGCCTGGGCAATCGACGAGGCTTGCGGAATCACGAATTGCTCGAGCGGGCGGCTGTAGGGAATCGGCACATCGGGCACCGCGAGGCGGCGCACCGGCGCCTTGAGCGGCACGGTGTCGAGGTTTTCGGCAATCAGGGCCGAGATTTCGCCGGACAAGCCAAAGCTCAGGTAGTCCTCATCGGCAATCAGCAGCCGGCCGGTCTTGCGCACCGAGGCCAGCACCGCGGCGCGGTCCAACGGCACGATGGTGCGCAGGTCGATGATCTCGGCACTGATGCCTTCACGCGCCAGTTCGTCGGCTGCGATGGCGGCCTTCTGCACCATCTGGCTCAGGGTCACGATGGTCAGGTCCGCGCCTTCGTGCACCACCCGGGCCTGGCCGAACGGAATTGCGTAGGGTGCCTCGGGCACTTCGTTGGTGCTGCCCTCGAAGTAGGACATCCAGGGCAAGCCCATGATGCCTTTGTGGAACAGGAACACCACCGGGTTGTTGTCACGGATGGCCTGGGTCATCAGGCCCTTGGCGTCGTAGGCGTTCGACGGCACGACCACCTTCATGCCCGGCATATGGGCGAAGGTCGCGTACAGGCACTGCGAGTGCTGGGCCGCGTCGTTGTAGCCGCCGCCGATGGCGCTCATCAACACCATGGGCAGCTTGATGTTGCCGCCAGCCATGTAGGTGTTCTTGGCCATGTGGTTGTAGATCATGTCCATGCAGACCCCGAAGAAGTCGACGAACATCAGCTCGGCGATCGGCCGCATGCCCTCGGCCGCGGCGCCGATGGCGGTGCCTATGAAGCCGGTCTCCGAAATCGGCGTGTCCATGATCCGGTCCTTGCCGAACTTGGCGAGCAGGCCCCCGGTGGCACTGAAGATGCCGCCGTACTTGCCCACATCCTCGCCGAGCACAAAGACTTCGGGGTCGCGTTCCATTTCCTGCGCAATGGCTTCCGAGATGGCCTGGGCCATGGTCAGCTTGCGGATGGTCGGTGCGTTCATGAGAGCTGTCTCCTTGTCAGTGCAGGTTCGGGTTCAGGCAAAGACGTGCAGCAGCGCGTCTTCGGGCTTCGGGTAGGGGCTGTTGCGCCCGTAGTCATAGGCCTCGGTGATGCGCTCGGTGACGGCCGCGCGCAGCTGCTGGTCGAGCGCGTTGGTCAGCACGCCGAGCTTGCGCAGGTGGTCGCCGAGCTTGGGGATGGGGTCGTTCTTGCGAAGAGCTTCCACCTCGCCCTTGGGGCGGTAGGTTTCGGGGTCGCCCTGGAAGTGCCCGAGGTAGCGGTCGGTCTTGACTTCGATCAGCGTCGGGCCTTCGCCGCGGCGAGCGCGGGCGACCGCAGCACCAGCCGCCTCGAACACCCCGAGCGCATCGTTGTGTTCGACCAGCACGCCGGGAATGCCGTAGGCCGAGGCGCGGTCGGAGTTCCAGGCGATCGAGGTCGATTCGGATTTCTCGACCGAGATCGCGTACTTGTTGTCTTCGCAGACGAAGATCACCGGCAGGCGCCACAGCGCCGCGAGGTTCAGCGACTCGTGAAAGGCGCCCTGGTTGGTCGCGCCCTCGCCGAAGAAGGACACGGCCACCGCGTCGGTGCCGCGCTTCTTGGCCGCCAGCGCCGCGCCGCAGGCCGGCGGCATGCTCGCGCCGATGATGCCGCTGCAGCTGAACTTGTGCTCGGGATCAAACAGGTGCATGTGGCCGCCCTTGCCGCGGCCCAGGCCGGTGTCCTTGCCGAACATCTCGGCTGTCATCGGCTTCAGCGGCACGCCCTTGGCAATCGCGAAATGGTGCGGACGGTGCGCGCCGACCACGGTGTCGTCTTGGCGCAGGTGGGCGCAGACACCCACCGCCACCGGCTCCTGGCCGGCCGCTAGGTGCATTTCACCGGGCACCGGGCCGGCGCCGATGTCGAAGGCCAGGCCCTTCTGGATGTTGGGCGGCAGCTTGCCCTCCAGATAAACCTTGGCCATGGTTTCTTCGTACTCGCGGATCTCGACCATCGTCTCGTACATCCAGAGCAACTGTTTTGTCGTCGGTTCCATTGCTGGTATCTCCTTTATCGGTTGACCTGTTGCAGCGGCCGTTATTGACTTCGCAGGCAGGCCACTTCTTTGGGCAACATTGATGCCAGGCGCAGCCTAGGGAGAAACCCTCAGGAAAATGGCGATGAATCAGCGTCGCGGGCTGTTGTCCTGCGACAGGTGTCGCTGCGGCGGCCGGTTTGCAGCGACAGGGCCTGCGACAGGTGTCGCAAGTTAGGCCTGGCCTGCGACACTTTCAGGACAGCAAGAGACCGCGCTGCGCCGCATGGGCGAGCACGGCTTCAACGGCGATGGTGCGTGGTCCCTCGAGGTCCAGCTCGACCTCTACGGGGCACTGCTCATCGAATTCGAGCAGGCGCTCGCCGTCAATGGCGATGGTGCCGTGCGGGGCCTGCACCGGCTGCACCCGGCCGGCTGGCAGGGGCCGGGCCGCGGCGATGGACACCGGTACCAGGGCGCCCGGCAGGATCGGGGCCAGCAGCGTGCGCCCCGGCCCCATGCGCACGTGTACACCCAGGGGCACCTCGCGCGGCGTTGGCAGGACCAGCCCGGCAATCGACGACAAGCCCAGGCTGTGAGGCTCGGCGAAGGTGGTGAAGATTTCCAGCAGGTCCTCGCCGTCCCAGACGGCACCTGCGCCGAGTGCACGCTGGCGCGAAACGCAGACATCGACCAGGGCCGGCTCCGTGGCCTCACCGCAGCGCACCTGCAGCCACTTGTTGACCTGTACACCGATGTGCGCGGGCACGCGGCCCGTGGCCACCAGCGCGCTGGCCATGCCGACCAGGGTGGCGTCGTGCCGCTGGGGAAATGCATTGTTGGTGCCCGTGGACAGGGTGGCCAGCGGCACCTTTCCGCAACCCTGGGCCACGGCGCGATGCGTGCCATCGCCGCCCAGCACGGCAATCACGGACACGCCGCGCGCCGCCATTTGCCGAGCCGCGGCCGTGCTGTCGGCCGCCGAGTCCTGCACGTCCATGTCGAGCAGGTGGACCACGGGCAGGGCCAGACCGCGGCCTGCGCGTGCCAGGTCGGCCGCTTCGCGGATGCGCATGGCCATACCGCCGGCATCGGGCATGAGCCAGGCCTGGCCCACACCCAGGGCGCCCAGGCCCGCGAGCAGGCGCAGCACGGTGTTGATTTTTTCCGAGGTCGGCGAGACGGAGACCCAGCCCAGCAGGCGGCGCATGTCGCGGCCGGACGAGGGATTGGCGATGATGCCCACTGACAAGGAAGAAATCGGCGGGAAAACAGGTGGGGGAAAGGAGGTTCGGGAGGATGACATGGCATGCTTGAGCAAACTTGGTGCCAACTTGTAAACACCGTGGCATGCTTTGTGCTGCCGAGGTAATATAAACAGAGACAGGCCCAGGTAGAGGCCCGCTGCAGGAGACAAATTCATGAACCAGGCCCAGATTGCCGCCGGTGTGGAGCGCAGGGTCGCGCTAGCGGGCGCGCCCGAGCCAGAATCATCAATCGCCCAGTCCTGGCGCCGCTCGATCGAGGTCCATCGCCTGGACCCGGGGCTTGCAGCGCCGCCGCGTGTGCTGCCAGCGAACCATCTGCGTGATTACCAGGCGCCGCTCGAATCCTTGCTGCATATTGCACGCAGCGGCATGGAGAAGCTGTTCGCGCAGATCCGCGACGCGGGCTACGTGGTGCTGCTGACCGATGCGCGCGGTGTGACGGTCGATTTCATGAACAATCCACTGCTCGACCGCGAGCTGCGCCACGCCGGGCTGTACCTCGGCGCGTGCTGGTCGGAAGAGCTGGAGGGCACCTGTGCCGTGGGCCTGTGCAGCGTCGAACGGGTGCCTGTGACCGTGCACCATGACGAGCATTTCCGTGCGCCGAACACCGCGCTGACCTGCAGCGCCGCGCCGATCTTTGCGCCTGGTGGCGAGCTGCTGGCCGTGCTCGATGCCTCGGCCCTGTTCTCGCCCGACGACAAGCGCAGCCAGCACCTGGTGCTGCAAATGGTCAGCGCAACGGCGCGCATGATCGAGAACGCGCATTTTCTGCGGCAGTTCGAGCATTGCCTGGTGCTGCGCCTGAGCGCGCGGCGCGAATTCCTCGATGTCGATGTCGAGGGCCTGCTGGCGCTCAATGAAGAGGGCGTGATCGTGGCCGCCAACGCCAGCGCCCAGCTGGAACTGGACGGCGCAGCCCAGCCCCTATCTGGGATGCGGCTGGAAGACTTGTTTGGCCTGCGCATGGAAGACCTGGAACGGGCGATGGCCGCGGCTGATGGGGCGCCGTTTACGCTGCGCAGCCTGCGATCAGCGCGGCGCTACTTCGCCCAGCCGAGCAAGCCGCGCCGGCTGGTCCGCAGCCTGTCCGGTGCGGGCAAGAACGCCTTGCCGGTCGCACAAGGCCTGCAGGCACCGCTCAAGAAGCTGGCCGGCGGCGACGCGCAAATGGTGGTTAACGCCAACCAGGCGTTGCGCGTGCTGGGCAAGGGAATCCCCGTGATGCTGCATGGCGAAACCGGCACCGGCAAGGAAGCTTTTGCGCGAGCCATGCACGAGGCCAGCACGCGCGCGGCGGCCTCTTTTGTGGCGCTCAACTGTGCGGCCATTCCCGAATCGCTAATCGAAAGCGAGCTGTTCGGATACCGCGATGGCGCCTTCACGGGCGCGCGTGCCAAGGGCGTGCGCGGCAAGATTGCCCAGGCCGATGGCGGCACGCTGTTCCTCGACGAGATCGGCGACATGCCGCTGAGCCTGCAGACGCGCCTGCTGCGTGTGCTGGCCGAGCGCGAGGTGCTGCCTCTCGGAGCCGAAAAACCGGTGCCTGTGGACCTGCAGGTGATCTGCGCCACCCACCGCGACCTGACCGAGCTGGTCAGCACGGGTCAGTTCAGGCAGGACCTGTACTACCGGCTCAATGGCATGGTGCTCAAGCTGCCGGCGCTGCGTGAGCGCAGCGACAAGGCGACATTGATCCATCAGCTGCTGCGCGAGGAAGCGGCCGCTCAACAGCGCGCCAATCCCGGCATCGCCGAAACTGCCCTCGCAGTGCTGCTGCACTACGACTGGCCCGGCAATATTCGCCAACTCAAGAATACGCTGCGCTCAGCCGTGGCGCTCAGCGACGACGGTCCGGTGGACCTGGAGCATTTACCGTCCGATGTGCGAGGAGCGGTTTGCCATCTGATGCCCCCGCCGCGCCTGGCAACGCTGGGCTTCAACGAAGACGTTGCCTGCTCCGACAGCAAGCCAGAGCCCCCCACAGTCTTGCCCGAGCCTGTCGAGGTCAATGAAGAAGCCCGGGTTCTGCTGCAGGCCCTCAAGCAGCACAGGTGGAATATCGCCCTGACCGCACGCCACCTCAATATTTGCCGGGCCACGGTGTACCGGCGAATGGGAAGGCACAACATCGTGCCTCCCCATTTGGGCGAATGAGTTTCGCGCTCCGTGAGCGCTGGGTCCTCTGCCGCACCACCCCCCCCAGCGGAGCCAGGGCAAATCAGCTGGACATGAACCGGCCTGTCGATGTTTACCTCCGAATGCTGCTGATCCGCAGCACTTATTCCAGAATCAGGAAGACCTTTCTGCCCGCGCCCTTGATCAAGGACTCCAGGAACTCAATGAGTTTGTCCGAGTTGATTGCTTCGTCAATGATCATCCATCGTGTCTTTCCTTGATTGGTTACCGTGGCAATCATGGAGAGCTTCCGGCGTGTTCCGCCCACGGCAAACGCCACTGGCGTCTTGCCTGCATGACCTTGCCCCTGTTGTCCGCACTCCATAGGCTTAGGCTGCCCATTATGCGGACTTCCTGTCGTGCTGTGACCATGACCCTCACCCAGCTTCCTTACCGCTCAGAAGTTAGGATTTCCGGAGCTGACCCAAGCCCGATAGCGCTGCGGGGTTAGCGGAGAAGGGCTTACTCCTAAGCCGGACGAGCCGGAACCAAACAAGTAATACCATTCCCAGTCATGACTGACGGGGCAAGATCATGGAAACCCAGCTGACCCATCGTTACGCGGCCAACCTGCACGGGGTGCTGTCGTGC
>JBOGSE010000600.1:0-1423 GCA_050694895.1 bacterium
ACGTGCCCGCACTGATCCTTGGCCCGGTCTGGTACATGGCCGTCGGGCTGTGGGTACACGCCACGATCATGCTGAGCATGATCTTCCTCAGCGGGGGCCTGCTGGCGCCGTTCGTGTGGCTGTACTGCGGCCTGAAGGCGAACGAAGACTTTCACGAGTTCCGCATCGCCCGTCACACCGTCTATTGATTTTGGGCTATAATCGAGTCCGCATCGAGCCGCCGTAGCTCAATCCGGCAGAGCACCGCACTTGTAATGCGGGGGTTACCGGTTCGACTCCGGTCGGCGGCTCCAGGACTGCATTCTAGATACCGCTCGTCCGCCTGCTACCCTCTCCGCCCCTTCGGGTCATTCTCTCACAGCTTGGCGGGATCTCGACTACTGTGCACTGGAGGGGGCTCGTACACGTCACCTGTGGGCCAGCCCGTGAGCGTCGATCATCGCACCGGAGACCGGAACGGTTCGTCCCATGTTGATCTCCATCTTGCTGACAACCCCCAACGACTTGGTGGATGGAGCGGCGGATACTACAAGAGCCAGCGGACATCCAAACAGGAGAAGTGCGAAGACAAGCCGGGAGACACGCACCGTCATTGACCTCTTCCAATCCTAGCCGCCGCTCGGATGATTCTTGAGGTACTCGTCAAGCCAGGTCTCAGCGAGTTTCCAGGCTTCTGACTCGTTGCGTGCCGTACCTCCGGCCAACTGTCGTCCAAAGTGGTCTATGGTATCCGAGCCCAAGTCTATCCGCGTGACTTGCCAGCGATGGTGATCTCCTTCCGGAAGAGCAAAGAGCGAAAACCGATACCGGCCGACGTCCTTATGCCTGACAGCCTCATTCATTCTGAGCCTCCAAATGATCTAGGCCCCGGTGTTCTTGATACCGATATGTGGTGATGCTATGATGCAAATATGGCCAAGGTGCGAACGACTCTCACGCTCGATGCGGACGTGCTCCGCGCCGTGAAGGTTCGGGCGGCGCGGACCGGCAAAGGAGACAGCGAGGTAATCGAGGAGTCCCTCCGACGAGATCTCGGCCTCGACCTGCTGGAACGATTGTGGGCGACGAACCGGCTCTCCGAGGAGGAGGCCCGGAAGCTCGCGGTGGAGGCGCAGCACAGGAGCAGGCGCCGCAGGCGCTGAACGGTGCGCGTCGTCCTTGATCCGAACGTCATCATTTCAGCGCTCCTTTCGCCTTCAGGCGCCCCAGCACATCTCCTGCAGGCGTGGGTGCACGGGCGCTTCGAGCTCATTGTCTCCCCGCTCCTCCTGGCGGAGCTCGAACGGGCGCTTGCGTACCCGAAGCTGCGCAAGCGAATTGCTCGGAAAGAGGCGCAGCGCGTCGTCGCATGGCTGAAGGATTCCGCAACCTTGGCGAAAGATCCGAACGAGCCCCCGCCGGTCCGGTCTCCCGACCCTGGCGA
>JBOGSE010000601.1:0-1050 GCA_050694895.1 bacterium
CTCCCAACGGTCTGAGTATCGAGTGTCAGCGTAACTTTCCGCACCTCGGCACCTCCTCATATTGCCTTATACATACTATACCATATTCGGTTGTGGCACGCCGTCAGCGAACGCCCCGAATCTTCCACACCAGCACCGAGCCGAGCAGCAGATAAGCGGCCCCGACGGCGAGCAGGACGATGTAGCCGAAGTTGGGCTCCCTGCGGTTGAACACGTCCAGCAAGGGTCCTCCGACCAGCGGCGCCAAAACTTGGGGAAGCGTGGCGGCGATACCCCAGATGCCCAGGTGTTTTGCCGCGGCGATCTTTGAGGGCAGGACGTCGGTGGCCAGCGCCCAGTCCACGCTGACGAATGCCCCATACCCCAGGCCGAAGACCACCGCCAGCATGAGGAGGAGTTCGAACGTTGGCGAGATGAGAAACAGCAACATCGCCGCCGCCATGAGGATGCCCGAGCCCGAGACGATGGCGCGGCGCCCGGTGCGGTCGGAGAGCCATCCGCCGGCCAGGGCGCTCGCCAGGGCGCCGGCGACCACCACGGCGTTGAGCGTGCCGGTGGCCTCGACAAAACGCTCGATACGCATGAAATCCTTGAGGAAAAACTGGGCGAAGTTGTAGACCGTGTAAAATCCCATGAGCACGACCAGCCGGGATACAAACAGCCAGGCGAAGTCAGGGTGGTCCCTGGGGTTGACCCACAGATCGCGCAGGAGCTCTCCGATGCGCAGCGGGCCGGCCGGTGTGGGCCTCTCTTCGCGTACCTTCCACATCGTCAGCGCGAGCGTGAGGGCGAGCACCGCCACGACGACGAGATAGCTTTCGAATCGATATCCCCGCTGCACGAGGAGTCCCGTAGCCACCGCGCCGGCGATCGTTCCCAGCATGGTCATGAGCCCCATCCAGCCGGACGCGATGCCGCGTTGATCGGCCGGGACGAGGTCGGGGATGAGGCCGCTGTACGCGGAGCCCCCGAAGTTATTGGCGAACTGGACAAGCCAGTACGCGGCGATGAACACCGCAAATGTCGGCGCGCCGCCCATCAGGAACAGCG
>JBOGSE010000602.1:0-1100 GCA_050694895.1 bacterium
CCATCGCCAGTATCGCGATGCTTGCTGTGGTGGCCCTTGCCGTCCTGGTGGGCGGCCGGAACGACACCGACTTCGGCCTCTTTGCCGGCCTGGGACTCGGCCTTGGCTTCGCCCTGCAGCGGAGCCGCTTCTGTTTCAACGCGGCGTTCCGGGATCTCATACAGTTCCGCTCCGGTCGAACCATGAAGGGCGTCATCGTTGGGATGGCGGTGGCCACGGCGGGGTTCGCCCTGCACATGCGCAACCTGCTGCCCAACCCTTCGCTGGGCCCGGTTGCCCTTGAAGCGCACGCGACGCCAATCAGCCTGGCCCTGGTCCTGGGCGGTCTTCTCTTTGGCATCGGCATGGTCGTGGCCGGCGGATGCGTCTCGGGGTCGCTCTACCGGATGGGGGAAGGCTACGTGGCCTCGTGGGTGAGTTTCGCCGGGATCATGGGCGGGCTGGTAGTGGCCGGTCACACCTGGAACTGGTGGTGGCACTCCATTATCAAGGACGCTCCGGTGGTGTGGCTCCCCCGATATCTCGGCTATGGCGGTGCGCTAGCCCTCACCCTTGGGGCGCTGCTGGGGGCCTACCTCCTGGTCCTCTGGATCGAGTCGACGGGCGGGGTGGGCGTGCAGGAACAGCCACCGCCAGAGCGGGCCGAGACGTTCGGACAGAAGCTAGGCGCGCTGGTCCAGGCAGTGGTTGGCCGTGGATGGCCGGCGGCGGTCGGGGGCGTGGTGATCGGACTCCTCAACGTCCTCTCGTACAACACGCACATGCCCTGGCGCGTGGTCGGCGAAGTGTCGCGCTGGGCCAATGCCGCTGCAGGGCTCGTCGCCCTGGCGCCGGGCCGGTTAGAGGGTACCGAAGACCTCGCGGCCTGCACCCTCAGAACCAACGGCGGGATTCTCTCGCACACGTTCCTGCTCAACGTGGGGCTGGTCGGCGGGTCGCTGATCGCGGCGCTGCTGGCTCATGAGTTCAAGATCCGCCGACCGCGGAACCCGGTACGCTACCTGCAGTCGCTTGGGGGAGGACTGGTGATGGGCTACGGCGCCGGCATCGCCCTGGGCTGCACGGTCGGCCAGTTCTTCTCGGCTATCCCGTCCCTGGCC
>JBOGSE010000603.1:0-2064 GCA_050694895.1 bacterium
AGTTTGCACATGTCGTAGCCCGCGACATTCTTGACGGTCTTCCCGCCCCACCGGATCGCCACGCCGTCCGCCTGAACGGCGCGCACGCCGATCACCATGTCGCGCACGCCGCCGTAGCGCATGCGCCGGGGTCCGTTCAGGTTGACCGCCGCCGTGCCCCCGACGGTCGCCGCCTCGGCGCGCGGCGGGTCGAGCGCCAGAAACTCGCGCTGGGTGACCAGCTCGCGGCCGAGCGCGTCGAGTGCGACCCCTGCCTGGACCGTGACGGTCAGGTTCGAATGATCGTAGTCTATGACGCGCGAAAGCCGGTCGGTCAACAGGATGACGTCGGCGGCGCGCGGCACGTTGCCCACCGCCATTGCCGTGCCACCGCCGCGCGGCACCACGGCCGCGTCGAGCTCACCGCACACTCGCAGGACGGCGCCGAGCTGCTCCTCGTCGGATGGGCGCACGACGACGCGCGGGACGATCCCATCGACCGCCCAGTGAGCCAGGCCGGTGGTGGTCACGCGGCTGTTTCCGAGCAGCGCCTCCATCCGCGCGGCGAGATCGCCGACGTCGGTCTTCACGCGCCCGCCTCGTCCAACAGATCCATCAAGTGCATGACGCGGACCGGGACACCGAACCGTTGCGCACCGTACCGCAACTGCATGATGCATCCGGGATTGGGCGCCACCACGACCTGCGCGCCTGTGGCACGAATGGCTTCCATCTTTTCCTGCAGAAGCTGCTCCGCCATCTCGGGCTGCAGCACGTTGTAGATGCCGGCGCTCCCGCAACAGCGATCCGATCCGGCCATTTCCTTCAGCACGAGGTCTGGAATCGCATCCAAGAGCGCCCGTGGCTCCGCGCGGACGCGCTGGCCGTGGGCGAGATGGCAGGGATCCTGGTAGGTCACCGTGCGCGGCACCGGCGTGCGCGCGCGTGGCCGGAGCCCTGCCAGCACTTCGCTTGCGTCGCGTACCTTGGCGACGAAACGCTCGGCCCGCTCCCGGTAGGCCGCGTCGTCTTTGAGCAGGTGGCCATATTCTTTCATCGCGGCCCCGCAGCCCGACGCGTTGACCACGACCGCGTCCACGTCGTCGGGAAAGGCGTCGATGTTGCGGCGCGCCATCTCCCTGGCGGTCGCGGCTTCGCCGTAGTGCACGTTGAGCGCGCCGCAGCAGGCCTGGCCGCGTGGAACGACAACCTCGCAGCCGTTGCGCCGCAAGACACGTACCGTGGCGTCGTTCACGTCGGCGAAGAACAGGCCCATCGCGCATCCGGAGAGAAACGCGACGCGCGCGCGCCGCTCCCCAATGGCGGGTAGCACCTCGGCTTCGGCCTGGTAGACCCTCGGGGAGGCGGGCGGCATCAGCGCAGCGCGCCGCCGCAGCCCCTCCGGCAGCACCCGCATGGCCAGCGCGGCGAACCCGGACCGCTGGTAGAGCCGCATCAGCGTCGCAACGAAGCGCAGTCGCCCCGGATACGGCATCAGGTGTCGCAGGACGAACCGCGTGATGCGGCGCTGCGCCGGTGGCCCCGGCGGGCCGAGGACTTCCCGCGCCGCTTCGGCGATGCGGCCGTACTGCACACCCGATGGGCATGCGGTCTCGCAGGCCCGGCACATCAGGCACAGGTACAGATGGTCGGCGACATCATGCAGGTCCAGCCGGCCTTCGGCGGCCGCCTTGATGAGGTAAATGCGACCGCGCGGTGACTCGGCTTCCAGGTGGGTAACCCGATAGGTCGGACAGTGGTTCAGGCAGAGCCCGCAATGGATGCAGGTCTCGACTTCTGGGATGACGAGGCTCATGAGGCCCGGCTCGTGGCGGCCGGAACCACACCAGTGCCGTGCACTGACCGGCCCGTCGGAAAGATCTTGTCGGGATTCAGTCCGCCCTCGGGGTCGAAGACCATCTTCACGCGCTTCATCGCCGCGATGTCGTCATCGTTGAACATCCAGCCGAGATACTCACGCTTCTCCAGACCGATGCCGTGCTCGCCGGTGATTGTCCCACCGAGCTCGATGCAGGCGCGCATGATGTCTTCGCAAAGGTTGATGACGCGGGCGTACTCGGGTGA
>JBOGSE010000604.1:0-1674 GCA_050694895.1 bacterium
CCGATGAACCGCTCGACGGTGCCTTCGTAGCGATCGATCACCTGCGCCATCGCTTCAAAGAACCGGGCCATGACCGACCGCATCTGCTCGGGGTCCAGCCGTTCGGCCATGGGCGTGCTGCCGCTGAGATCGGCGAACATGATGGTGACGACCTTGCGCTCCTCCGCGGCCGAAGGGGCTGCTGGAGGAGTCGGAGCAGGAGCGATCAGGCTTGCACCGCAGGAGCCACAGAAGGCGAAGCCTTCCGGGTTAAGCGCGCCGCACGAATGGCATAGGGCGCCCAGCCGCGTCCCGCACTGACCGCAGAACTTCGTGCCAGCGGGGTTGTCGAAACTGCAGCGCGGGCAGCGCATTACGAATCCCTCTCACTGCATTCAGAGACCTGCCGTACAACCGTTCACGGCTTACAGGGGGATTCCTTCGGTGGACCGGGGTATACCGATGCGCAACCTCGCCGAGCGACCGTCACGGAGGCGAGGCCGGGAGGCCCTGCCCCACGCACCCGGCGGAGGTCCACCTCTTACGATTCGAAACCGACGCGCAGCATCAGGTCCCCAAATCTGGGATCGCCTCGCAGCGTGTCGAACCGTGGTTCCACCTTGAGGTAGGCGAGAAAACCATCGCGCTCCTCAAAGGCACGGTCGAGCCACTGAAATACCTGATCGTTCTCGCCAAGCCCCAAATAGACAACCGCGAAGCGTATTGACGAGACATACCTTTGCTTGGCCAGGTCCCTCAACTCCGCGAGCACCCTTCGGGCCTCATCGGTCTTTCCTGATAGAGCATAGACGTATCCCAGCGACCCCATCGTTAGAATTCCGGCGCCCGCCGCGTTCTTGTACACTGCGATCGCCTTCTCAAACATCCCTTGCTGCACATACGCCGCGCCGAGCCGGTTTTGCGCCTGGGCAAAGTTCGGGTTCATCTCGAGTGTCTTACGGTAGGACTCGATCGCGCTATCGTATTGCCGCGCCAGATAGAGACGAAATCCCAGGCCAGCGTCTATGATCGGCGACAGCGGGTCGAGCGATTGGGCTCGCTGATGGGCAGAGAGCGACTCATCGAAACGTCCCATCGAGTCGAGGAACATGCCGTACATTCCGTGCGCGAGGGCATAATTGGCGTTGAGCTCGATCGCGCGCTTGAATTCCCGCTCCGCCGTCGACCAGTCCCAGTCAAAACGCCAGATGATCCACCCGAGCGCCGCATGCGCCTCGGCAAGACCGGGATCCAGCTCCAATGCCTTCGTGGCCGCGGCTTTCGCTCTTGGCATTATCTCCCTGGGTGAGTAGAGGCCGGAAAGTTCATGGTAGGCATCTGCCAGCCCGGCATAGGCCAGCGCATAGCTGGGGTCGATATCGATGGCCCGCTTGAAGAAGTCGACGCTCTTTTCCAAGGAGTGTTCCGTAAATTTGTTCCAGAAATACCGGCCCTTGAGGTACGCCTGATAGGCCTCAGGACTCCCCGTCGTGATCGCCGTCAGGCGTTTCTTTTCTCGCGGAGTCAACTTCAATCGCAGACTGTCGGAGACTTCGCTCGAGATCTCAGCCTGCACCGAGACGATGTCCGAAAGCCTTCGATGGTATTGCTCGCCCCAGAGCTGCCACCCATTGGCGACATCGACCAGCTCCATCCCGATAACGAGGGCGTCGCCTCGCTGCAGTACCCTCCCCG
>JBOGSE010000605.1:0-2391 GCA_050694895.1 bacterium
CCCACCTTCGCATCCATCCAGGTGAGCTGCACGCCGGGCTCCCCACCGCGCAGCAGGCCATCGGCGGGATCAACGCCGATGCCGTAACGCGTCCCCTGGGCGTAGGCGTCGACGATCGCGCGCACCACCGGCAGCAGGTCGTTGGCGAGCGTTGCGTCGCCCGTCACCGCGTGCGTCGCGTGGAAGGCGAGCACATACCAGAGGGCGGCGTCTATGGTGTTGTAGCCAGGATCGCCCTTTGCTCTGTCGGGAAAGTTGTTCGGCAGGAGGCCGTCCCGAAGGTAGGGGGCGAAGGCGCGAAGGAGTCCTCGGGCGTCGTCGGCACGCCCCGTGGCCAGACACAGGCCCGGGAGCGCGATCATCGTGTCCCTTCCCCAGTCGGCAAACCAGGGATATCCGGCGATCACGGTCTTACCCCCAGCAGAGGTCTCCTGCTGGGCGGGAGGCGCCGCGGCGTCTTCGGACGTCGCCTCCCCCTCTTGGGGCGCACGCTCTGCGGGCGGCGGTCCTACTCGGCGCTCGACAATGAATTGATCCGCGGCGAGCACGAGCTGCTGGACGACAGGCTCGGCGCGCTCCACGGCCGCCCGGCGGAGTAAGAGCACCTGACGAGCCCGCTCCGCATCGAGCGCGCGGTCGCCCGCACCGACAGATCGATCTTCGGTGGAGAGCTGCAGGGTCAGCCTTCCGCCGGGGCGGACCGTTCCCCCAAGCGTGCCCGGCGCGTACAGATCTGACCGGTCGTCCAGCCCGCGCGCGCTTTCCTCTCTGTGCCGAAAGTTCCAGTACCAGCCGCCTGATGGAATGACCCTGCCACCGTCGGTCCTGATCGAGAACGGGACCGCACCGTCGCGGGCGCGTACCACCAGGCCGTCGGGCGCGGTCTCCACATCGGGTTGCCAGTCACCACCAAACGTGAGCGTGTGGAAATCTCGGTAGGTGACAAGCGGCGTGATCTCGAGATGTACCGGACGGCTGCCGGCAATGAGCCGGTACATGACGTAAGTCGTGTTCGCGCCGTGACGCATCCACAGACGCCGTTCGAGAAGCGCGTCGGCGAGCGCATACCTCCAGACCGGGAGGGTCCCTTCCAGCGTGAAGCACTGCAGGTGGCGGTACCCGTGAGGATCGACCGTGCCGTCGCCGTATTCGTGCGCCGACAGCGCATAACGCCGGCCTTCGTATGTCGCCCATTCGACAGCCCCAGCCACCAGCACCGTCCGGTCTACCGGTGGGGCGAGCGCCGCGACCAGCCACCCATGATAGCGACGGGTGGCTATGCCGGCCAGCGTGCCGGAGGCATACCCGCCCAGACCGTTTGTGACGAGCCACTCACGGCGCAGACCCGCCGCGAGATCGCCGCAGATCTCACGGCCGACGCTCACCAGGGGCTGGTCAACGACCATGCCAGGCACAGCGCCGTGCCTACCTTCCCCCGGTCTGCTCCAGGAGTTTTGCGACGAGCGCCGTCCAGCCGGTCTGGTGGCTCGCACCCAGTCCTGCGCCGTTATCGCCGTGGAAATACTCGTAGAACAGCACGTAGTCGCGCCAGTGCGGGTCATGCTGGAAGATCTGGCTGGCCCCGTGCACCGGGCGGCGGCCGTCCGCTCCGCGCAGGAAAATGTGCGTCAACCGGCGGGACAGCTCATCGGCCACCTGCCACAGCGTGCGCATCGTGCCGGAGCCGGTCGGACACTCGACGAGGAAGTCGTCCCCGTAGTAGTGATGAAATCTCTGAAGCGCTTCGATCAGCAGGAAGTTGATCGGGAACCAGACCGGGCCGCGCCAGTTGGAGTTGCCCCCAAACAGGCCTGTGGTCGACTCGGCCGGCTCGTAGTGGACCGTGTGCTCCATCCCATCCACGTGCAGCACATACGGGTGCTCCGCGTGGTACCGGCTGACCGCACGCACACCGTGATCGCTGAGGAACTCGGCGGGATCCAGCATCCGGCGGAGGAGCCGCTTCATGCGGTGGCCGCGGGCCAGCGCAAGCAGGCGGCGCTCGCCGACACCGGGTTCGCGCCAGCGTGACACCAGGCTGGCCAGGTGCGGGCGATACGTGAGGAACCACTCCATTCGCCGCTGGAAATTCGGCAGGACGGCCAGGAGGCCCGGCTCGATCGTCTCGACCGCCAGCAGCGGAATGAGGCCGACCAGCGAGCGCACTTTGAGCCGAAACTGCGGGTCGTTTGGGAGGTGAAGGGCGTCGTAGAAGAACTCGTCCTCCTGGTCCCACAGCGACATACCCTCGCCGCCAATGTCGTTCAGGGCTCCGGCGATATAGAGGAAGTGCTCAAAAAACTTCGTGGCGACATCCTCATAGGCCCGATCCGCCCGTGCGAGCTCGAGCGCAATGGCGAGCATGTTCAAGCTGTACATGCCCATCCAGGC
>JBOGSE010000606.1:0-3039 GCA_050694895.1 bacterium
GGGCACGCACGTGAACGTCATCCCGTGGAATCCAGTGTACGGGCTGGCCTACCGGCGGCCGGCGGTTGGCGCCGTGCGTCGGTTCGCCGCGCTGGTGCATGCTGCCGGCGTGCCGGTGACGGTCCGAATCGAGCGCGGCGTGGATATCGACGCGGCCTGCGGACAGCTGCGCCAAACCCACGCGGCCCAGGTGCGCGGATGAGCCACGCGAAGGGCACCGTGATCGCAGGGCGCTACGAGATTCTCGAGTTGATTGCCGAAGGCGGAATGTCCACGGTCTACCGCGCCCGCCGGCAAGCCGACGGAGCGATCGTCGCCCTGAAGATCCTGCGCGACCAGTACGCGGCCGATCGCGAGTTCCTCGAACGTTTCGCACGGGAGGCCCACGCCGCCGAGACCCTCACGCACCCCAACATCGTGCGCGTGCATGAGACCGGACAGGACGGCACGACGTACTTCCTCGCCATGGAGTACGTGGATGGGATCGATCTGAAAGTCCACCTTCGGCGCATCGGCCGGCTGGAGGCCGGGGATGCCGAGCGCATCGCGCGCGCGGTGTGCGACGCCCTCGACTACGCGCACCGGCAGGGCATCGTCCACCGTGACATCAAGCCGCAGAACATCCTGATGGCGTCGGATGGGACCGTGAAGGTGGCCGATTTCGGCATCGCGCGGGCGATGGCCGCGGTCACGATCACGCAGACCGGTACGGTCCTGGGCTCCGTGCAATACATGTCTCCCGAGCAGGCCCGCGGCGCGGGCGTCGGCCGGGCCTCGGACGTGTACGCGCTCGGCGTGGTGCTCTTCGAGATGCTCACCGGGCGCGTCCCCTTTGAGGGCGAGAGCCCCATCGCCATCGCGCTCAAACATCTGCACGATGCCCCGCCGCGGGCGCGCGAGATCGAACCGTCGGTGCCGCGCCGGCTGGAGGGCATCATCCTCAAAGCCACGGCCAAGCGCAGCGAAGATCGCTACACCTCTGCCCGTGATATGGCAACCGACCTGGCAGGCGAGACGGATCAGTGGACTGAGCTGCTCGATACCGAAGAGACCACCCGAATGTTCGAGTTCGACGAGGATGAAGAGCAAGCGGGGGGCGGGACCATGCGCAGCCGCATCCGCTCGTACTCAACCCGCATCGCCGTCGTGCTGCTCGGGGCCGTCATGCTCGGGCTGTGGACCGGCTGGCAGGCCGTCAGCGCGTACCTGAACGTGCCCGAGGTCGAGATCCCCAAAGTGGTGGGCCGCACGCTGCCGCAGGCGACGGAGATCGCGCGGCAGGCCGGTCTGGCGCTCGAAGTGGTCGAGCGCGCCTACTCGTCGAGCGTTCCTCAAGATGTCGTGATATCGCAGGATCAACCCGCGGGCAAACGCGTCAAACAGGGACGGCGCCTGGGGGTCGCTGTGAGCCTGGGCACCCAGCTCGTCGCCGTGCCTGATCTGGTGCAGCAGACTCTGCAGCAGGCGCAGCTCGCGCTGGATACCGCGCGCCTGAAGACCGGGAGGCTCCAGGAGGCCTACGACGACGTCGTCCGGCCGGGGGCCGTCCTGCGTCAAGATCCTGCGGCAGGGTCGCGCGTCCCCATCGACAGTCCCGTCACGCTGGTCATCAGCCGGGGGCCCACGCAAATTGACATGCCGGCGCTGGTCGGACGGCGGCTCGAGGCCGCGCGCCGCCTGCTTGATGAGCGCAGTCTGACCATCACGTATTTGCGCACGGTCGCATCAACAGACGTCGAGCCCGGCACCGTGATCGAGCAGACTCCGGCGGCAGGTGCAAAGATCCGCCCCGGCCATGTCACAATCACCCTGACCGTGAGCGCACGGCCCGGCGAGGAGAGTGCCCCGCCGCAGGCGCCTGTGATCACGGCAGAGCCGCAGGCCGTGGAAACCCCACGCGCCGCGCCCACGCCGCGCGCGCCGGGACCGCGGGCGACGCCCGGTCCGCAGGCCAGTCCGGGACCGCGGGCGACGCCGGGCCCACCGAGCGTCTTGCGGCGGACGCGCATTCAGGTCGTAGTGCCTGAAGGTCCGGCCTCACAGGAGGTCAGGATCGTCGTCATCGATGAGCTTGGAGTCAGGACCCTCTACCGGTCCGCTCACGCCCCCGGCGAGCGCGTGGACCAGGTCGTACAGAGCAAGGGGTTCACCGTGATTCAAGTGTATATCGACAACCGCCTGGTGCAGGAGGTGCGGCCATAACGGCCGCGGGCCGCACGCGCCGCATCCGCATCGCCGCGAGCATCCTGAGCGCCGACTTTGCCGATCTGGGCGCGGGTGTCCGTGCCGTCGAGCGTGGTGGGGCCGATGCCATCCACGTGGATGTCATGGACGGCCGTTTCGTGCCGCCGATCACGATGGGACCGGTCGTCGTGGAAGCGCTGAAGCGGGTCACCGCGCTGCCGCTGGACATCCACCTCATGATCGTCGAGCCCGAGCGCCACATCGAGGCCTTTGCGCGCGCCGGCGCGGCGAGCATCGCGATTCACCCCGAGGCGACGGCGCATCCGCACCGCACCCTCGGTCAGGTCCGCGCGCAGGGCGTGCAGGCCGGCGTCGCGCTCAACCCCGGCACGCCGCCGGAAGCGTGCGTGTGGCTGGCCGATGCGCTGGACTTCGTGCTCGTGATGAGCGTCGATCCCGGCTATGCGGGGCAGCCGTTCATCCCCGAAGTCCTGCCCAAGATCGGACGGCTGCGGACGCTGCTGGCGGGTCGTCCGCTGTGGATCGCCATCGATGGCGGAATCTCGCCGCAGACGGCGGGCAAGGCCGTGGCCGCCGGCGCCGACGTGCTGGTCGCCGCCTCCACAATCTTCGCGTCACCCGATGGCATCGAGGCGGGTACCGCCAGGCTGCGCGCCGCCGCGGGCCCGTGAGCCTGCCGCTCTACACGCATCCCGCCTGCGAACGCCATCTGACCGGTCCCGGACATCCCGAGCGGCCGCAGCGGCTGCGCGCGATCCGGCAGGCCATCGACGCGAGCGATCTCGTAGAGATCCTCACGTGGGTCGAGAGTCCCCAGGTCGACCGGGATCTGCT
>JBOGSE010000607.1:0-5143 GCA_050694895.1 bacterium
GAGGCGAACGTTGCGGTGACACTGGCGCGGATGGGGTTTCGTACAGGCTGGGTCTCGAAACTGCCGACCAATCCTTTCGGCCGCAGGGTCGCGGGGGAGTTGCGGCACCACGGCGTGGATACCTCTGCCGTGATCTGGTCCGCGCAGGGCCGCACCGGCCTGTATTTCGTCGAGGGCGGGCCGCCGCCCCGGGGGGTCACGGTCTACTATGACCGCGCCGGATCGGCCTGCAGCACACTGGAACCCGATGATCTCGATTGGGAGTATGTTCGCAACGCCCGATGGATCCACCTCACGGGGATCACGCCGGCGCTGGGCGAGGGGTGCACGCGCACCATCGCACGGGCAATACACGAGGCAAAAGCCGCGGGCCTACGCGTGGCCTTCGATGTCAACCTTCGTCGAAAACTCTGGACGGCCGTGCGCGCGCGGGCTGCACTGGATCCAATGCTCGGCGGCCTCGATCTGCTGATCGCCACAGAGGAGGATGCGCGTGAGGTCTTTGGATTCGCCGGTGGTGCTTCCGATGCCGCGGTCCGGCTGCGCGAGCGTTTTGGGGCCGCGGCCGCCGTGGTGACAGCCGGCGCGTCTGGAGCATATCTGGCCGAGGGCGATGATGTAGCGCACGAGCCCGCGGTCGCGGCTACCGAGGTAGACCCGGTCGGCCGGGGCGACGCGTTTGCCGCCGGACTGTTGTGGGGAGCGCTTGAGGGCAACCTCCGCGCCGGGTTGCGCTACGGCGCGGCGCTGGCCGCGCTGGCGCAAACCTACTGGGGTGATATCGGGTGGAGCACGAAAGAAGACGTGCTGGCCGTCCTGGCCGGCCGCGGCCCGAAACCCATCCGCTGATGGCCTCTTGCGAAGCGGTCGCCGCCGCGCTGCTCCGCGAGCGGGTCATCGCAATTTTGAGAAAGATCCGCCCGCCGCATGTCGAGGGTGTTGTCGACGCGCTGCGCACGGCCGGGATCGGCTTCGTGGAAATCACCGTCGAAGCCGCGGGCGGGATCGAAACCCTCCAGGTGCTGCGCACGAGCACAGACGGGCTCCACCTGGGCGCGGGCAGCATCATGACCGCCGAGCAGGCGGCCGACGCGCACCGCGCGGGCGCGCAGTATCTGGTCTCACCGGGGCTCTTCAACGACGTTTCGGAATACGCGCGTGCGCACGATGTCCTCTACATCCCCGGCGTGCTGACCGGCACCGAGGTTGGTGAGGCGTTGCGCCGCGGACACACGATTCTCAAGCTGTTCCCCGCGGGCCTGATGGGCCCGCAGTACCTGCGGGCGATGCGCGCTCCGTATCCTCAGGCGCGCCTGTTCGCCGTGGGCAACATTGGAGTGAATGACATCGCGGCCTACCTCGGTGCGGGCGCCGCAGGAGTAGCGATGGGATCGCAGCTCGCCGGACCGGGGGATGACCCCGACATCGTGGCGGCCCGCGCGCGTGCGGTCGTGGCGGCGATTCGAGACCTCACGCATGCATGAGAGACGTACCGGTGTTGCTTCACCGCGCGACGTCCAGCACCCCAAGCACGCCCCGCAGGTCGGGCGCTTCGTGCGCCGGGGCGAAGCGCGGATCGTCGACCGCATCGTTCATCCGATTCACCCATACGGTCTCAATGCCGGCGGCCGTCGCCCCCATCGCGTCGGTACCGGACCCCGCAACGTGCAGGAGCTCCGCGGGTTGCACGCCGAGCGTGTCGAGCGCCTTTCGGTACACGGAAGGATGGGGTTTGAACTTTCCGCCCTCGGTTGAAATGATGTGATCGAATGCGACGGGCAGATTCGCCAGCAGCGCGCGGAGCATGTCGGCATCGCCGTTGGACAGCGTCCCGAGCACTAGCGGCCGGCGGCGGATCTCCTGCAACACCGACGCGACCTCCGGCCACGGCGGCAGGCGCTCCCAGGCCGACGTAAGCGTCCGCAGTTCATCGTCGGACACGGCCGGCCCCAGGTGCCGCAGCGCATAGCGGGCCGCGGCGTCGATGGCCCGGCGGTTTGACGCCGGCTCCCGGTCGAGCGAGTTGACCAGTTGAAGGAACTCCCGCTGTTTCTCGCGCCACGTGCGGGCGATGCCCTGCGCATCGCCGGCAACGCCCCCGGCCGCGAAAGAGCGCTTCGGCCGCGGCGGTCAAACCCGCACGGGCGTCGTAGAGCGCGGAGTACACATCGAACGTCACCGCCCTGATCGCCACGGCGCTGCCTAGGTGCATCTCAGAAACATTGTCGGCCGATAGGATCGGGGCCCCCAAAATCCGTTCTGTGGATTTTGGGGTGATCTAGAGATCCCCGACCCAGTCTTCCGCTTCGGGCAGCAAGACACGCCGCGGCTCCGGGGAGCGACCGCCGCGAGCCGGGACCAGGCGCAGCAGCGCTTCGATCTCGCGGCGCAGGTAGAGCCGGCGGCGGCGGATCCCCTGTCGGAAACTGCGCAGCAGCCCGCGGCTCACGTAGGCATAGAGCGTTTGAGGCTTGACGCGCAGGATCTCGCACGCCTCCGATGCGGTCAGGTATGCCTGCTTCTCGATCCAGATCACCATCAGGCGCGTGCCTCCACCGCAACAAACGGGCGCGGCTCGACGCCGATGTACTCGGCGCGCGGGCGGATCAGACGATTGTCGGCGTACTGCTCCATGATGTGCGCGCACCACCCGGAGATCCGGCTCACCGCGAAGACCGAGGTGCACAGGTCGATGGGAATGCCCAATGCGTGATAGGTGACCGCCGAGAAAAAGTCCACGTTCAGCGGGAAGGTTGTCTCAGCGTGCATGACCCGGTAAACCTCTTCGGCGGTCTCGGCGATCGCCAGCGTTCCGGCGCGCTCGGCGACCCGGTGTGCGATGGCGCGCAGCCGCGCCGCGCGCGGGTCGTCCACCTGGTAGACGGGATGGCCCCACCCGGGAATCCGGTGACGGGGGTCGGCGCGCTCGGCCCTGGACATCTTCTCGCGGGCCAGGAGGCGCGCGCGAATGTAGGCTTCAGCGCGCGACGGCGCACCGATCTCCTGCAGCATCGCCAGTACGTCTTCGTTGGCCCCGCCGTGGCGCGGCCCCTTCAACGCCCCGATGGCCGACGTGACCGCCGAGTGCAGATCGGAGACCGTGGCGACGGTGACGAGCGCGGCGAATGTCGAGGCGTTGAGCTCATGCTCGGCGTGGAGAACAAGAACCGCATCCATGGCTTCTTCACTGATGTTGTCGGGGGCGACTCCCGACAACATCAGCAGAAAGTTCGCGGCATGGGACAACGCGGCATCCGGGGGCACAACCGGTTTGCCTTCGCGGATCCGCCGCCAGGCGGCCACCAGCGTTGCCATGTGCGCCGTCAACCGGGTGCTCTTCTTCAAATTTGCCTCGGGCGAATAGTCGCGCGCGTCGGGGTCGAGCATCGCGTGGTGCGAGACGGCGGTACGCAGGGCTTCGAGGGGATGCGCGCCGGCCGGATATCCCCGCATGGCCTCGATGACCGCCGGGGGTGGAGTGCGCTGCGCTGCCAGGTCGCCCCGAAACCGCTTCAAAGTGTCGCGGGCAGGAAGTTCGCCGAGCCACAGGAGGTACACGACTTCCTCAAACGTGGCACGCTCCGCCAGTTCGCCAATATCGTACCCCCGGTATCTCAGGCGGCCGGCCTGACCATCGACCGTGCAGATGGCAGAGGCCGCGGCAATGACATCCCTCAGTCCGGCCTTGAAGCTCACGCTCATAGTTGTCCCGCCCCTGTTCACCGAATACTTGATTTGACTTTCTGATTATTGATTTGACTTTACAGCGCTGACTCCTGCCTCTTGCCCGGCGGCAGGACCGCTGCTACCATCTGGCAGGCCGCCCCACGAGATAAAGGCTTTTTCACGGAGATGCACCATGCGCACGACCGCCGAGATCTTGATACGACCGTTGCGCGAGGACGACTACGCGACGCTGGCGCGGATCTACAATGCAATCTATCACGAGGCGCTCAGGACGGCCGACGAGATGCGTCACGAGGTTGAGAGGGTCGACCGGAGGCACTTCGTCTCCGAATGGATGGTCGCGACACGCGCGGCATCCGGGGACGTCATCGGATACGCTGCCTACCACCAGGCCCCCTGGGCGTATCATCCGAACAAATATCGTCTCGTCCAACACGTTGATCCGGATTACCAGGGGCGCGGCATTGGCCGCCGGTTGATGGACGACATCCTGTCGGCCTTAGGCGCGCGCGGAGCGGAACGCCTTCACGCCTGGGCGCGGGAAGATCATGCGCGCTCAGTGGCCTTCCTGGGCCGCTACGGGTTCGCCGAATTTGCCCGCGACTTCGAGTCGCGCCTGGACGTCGCGGGGGTCGACTTCACCCGGTTTGCAGGCTACTCGGATCGAGTCGCGCAATTGGGTATCACCATCACAACCCTGGCCGAGGAACTTCAGAAGAATCCTCAGTGCCTCGGGGCAGTTTACCAGGCATACTGTGCGCTGGACGTCGGCGCCCCGCGTGACACTCCCGAACTCCCAAGACCGGATCCGAGCACTGTCGACGAGTTCGTCACCAAACTCGTGCATCACCCCCGAGCGCTGCCCGATGCGTTCTTCCTGGCTAAGCTCGGGGATTTCTATATCGGCCTGAGCATGCTGATGAGCCGTGAAGGCGACCCGGCCCTCCTCCGGCAGGAGCTCACCGGCGTGCTTGCGCCCTACCGAGGCCTGGGGATTGCCATGGCGCTGAAAGTGCGGACGATCGACTACGCGCAGACCCGCGGCTATTCGCGCATCGGCACGTTCAACAGCAGCAAGAACGATGCAATGCTGGCGATCAACCATAAGCTCGGCTTCGTGCGGCACCCTGCATGGATGGGGTTCTCGAAGTCGCTTGCGTCCTCGCCTGAGACTCACTGACGGCCACCGGAAGCCGGATCGGTGGCAGCGAGCGCTCTAGCGCCGCGCGCCTCGATTCGAGCCAGGGGGGCAGCTTCAGGTCGGTGCCCAGACGTTCGAGGGATTCATCCGTGGTGAACCCGGGTAGATCGGTCGCGATCTCGAAGAGTACGCCCCCGGGCTCGCGGAAGTAAATCGAGCGAAAGTACTGCCGGTCACGCACCTCTGTCACGCCGATCCCGAAGCCCGGAATCCGCTTCCGCCAGACCAGTTGCTGTGCATCGTCTGGTGTCCGCC
>JBOGSE010000608.1:0-1214 GCA_050694895.1 bacterium
TGGAACATCAGCGTGGCAAAGTTGGTCATGCGCAGGAGGTTGCGCTCGGCCTCCTCGCGCCAGCGTGTTGCCGGATCAGCAGTCCTCGACGCCATGGGCACCTCCACACTAGCACAACCGCTTCGCGACGAGTGCCCCGTCGCGCCGCGCGCTGGTAGTGTCAGCGAGCGGTCCATCCCCCGTCGATCGTATGGGTCACGCCCGTGATCATCGCCGCGGCATCCGTGCACAGGTAGACGGCGAACGCGGCGATCTCGTCGGGCTCGATCAGTCGTTTGATGGCCACCGGCGCCAGCATGATCTTCTCGACGACCTCGGAGGCCGGCATGCCGTGCGTGCGGGCCAAGTCGCCGATCTGCCCTTCCACCAGCGGTGTCCGGACGTAGCCGGGACAGATCGCGTTCACGGTGATTCCGTGCTCGCCGAGCTCCAGCGCGGCGACCCTGGTGAACCCGACGATGCCGTGCTTGGCCGAAACGTAGGCAGACTTGAACGGCGAGGCAATCAACCCATGGGCGGACGCGATATTCACCACACGCCCCCAGCGGCCCTTGATCATATGGGGGAGGGCGTACTTGGTGCACAGGAACGTGCCGGTAAGCATGACGCCGGTCAGCCGCTCCCATTGGGCTTCGGGATACTCGACTATTGGCGCCACGTACTGCAGTCCGGCGTTGTTTACGAGGATGTCCAGTCGAGCGAACGCCTGCGCCGCGTCGCCGATCATCGTCTGCACTGACTCGCTCTTCGAGACGTCAACCTGAAGAGCCCGCGCCTTGCCGCCCGCCCGCACGATTTCGTCGGCAACACGCGTGCCGCCCTCGGCATCCATGTCGGCGATACACACGCTCGCGCCTTCGCGTGCGAGCGCCAGGGCTGTCGCCCGACCGATGCCTGACGCCGCTCCGGTCACTACCGCGGATTTGCCTGTCAGTAAAGCCATGCCGATCTCCTCTCGCTATGGTGATTCGGCGCGCGGGGCGCGGGGTCTTCCCAGCGCGACCCGTGTGCCGAGGCCAACCTCTCATGTGCTCCGTGGAGGCCGGGGCTTCGGGCCGCTGCGGGAAGGCCCCGTGCCCCCAAAAGCCGACCTTACAGTCCGAGGTACGCAGTCTTCACGTGCGCATTGTTGAGAAGTTCCGCGCCAGTGCCCTCAAGAACGATCCGTCCGTTCTCGAGCACGTATCCCCGCTGTGCCATGAGCAGCGTCTGGC
>JBOGSE010000609.1:0-3228 GCA_050694895.1 bacterium
GAGCTATTGAAGAGGCGCTGGCTACCCGTCGCCAGCCATACCTGTCCCGCATGGCCCAGCTCATGTACCAGCACGAAAGCGGAACGCAACGTATCGAACCACGTCACGAGGACATAAGGGTGAACACCGTACGCGTGACGGCAGAAGGCTCCGGTGGCCTTCCCCACATTGTCGGCCCGGTCGATCCAGCGGCCGGCGAAGGCCTCGCGGACGAATGACCCGTACTCGGCACCAAGCGGATCGAGTGCGGCCGTGATCATTGCGGCTGCGTCATCGAACGTGACCGTCGGCTCCGCATCGGTATCAAAGGGCGCCTTGAGGTCGCAGACCAGGAGCGACTCGGCTTCATTCAGGCGACACCGCAACCGTGCGAGGCGTCGCATCTGCGGCGCGACGTGCTCATACAGGACATCCAACACCCGGTGGTAGACGTCGGCTGAAATCCGGTGAGGCTCCAACAGCATGTCAATGGCCGAGGGGTAGTTCCGCAAACGCGCCAGCACGATATTCTTCCTGATCTCCGTGGAAAAGGTCGCCGCGAAAACGCCCTGGTACCCGCGCAGCCCGTCCACAAATGAGCGATAGGCTTCACGCCGGAGGTGTGCGTCGGTAGAGAGTTCCAGGCTGTGTTGGTAACGGGCAATGGATACAGGTAGCGTCCGTCCTCGTGTATCGGTGATGGAGCGAAAGCGCATGTCGGAACTCTTGGCATGGGAGTAAATCATGTACGGCGCGGCCAGCACGTCGTTGAAGGCGGCAACTACGGCCTCCGCCTCTGCGGAGAGCGCATGTGGCCGGCGGCGCAGAATCTCGGCCAGGAGCAGGCGGTACGGGTGAAGGCCTGGGGTCTCATCCAGCCATCCTTCAAGAGTCCCGTCGGGGAGCTTTAGCACTTCGGGAGCAATGAACGAGGATGCCTCAGCAACCCTCGCGTTCAATGCGCCGGCACGGGTCAGCAACCCCTGGTTGAGTGCCGAACTGCCGTCTTCGGAAAACCGCAGATTGGCATAAGTCATGATTCTCATGAGGCGGATCGAAATCTTCTCGTGGGCGTCCAGGCAGTCGTTCAGGACGCGAGGACCTTCATGCAGACGGCCTGCGTAGGACTCCACCGAACCGAGATCTGCGCTGATCTGCCCCAGTTCGCCCTCCCACGCTGACTCGGTGGGGAAGAGATCGTCAAGGTTCCAGATCTCCGCGCTCGCAACCTGTGTACGAGTATGCCGTTCTCCGATCATGCGCACAGTGTACCGCGAAAGGGACGTAACGCGGGAGGCTGCTCGAGCACTAGAGCGGACTAAGTTAGGCGACTAGGTCTTCGTCATGGTTCCGGTTATCTGCGTTCCGTCACCTTTAGACCTTTCTGCTTGAGCAAGTTGCGAACCATGTTCTCGTCGAGGCCGTCGACGTACGGACCGAGCGGGTTATCGACGGTCCACACGTGCATCATCTCCGGCACCGTGAGTGAGACGGATGCGGTGGGGCAGGTACCGAACGGGGAGACGAGTGTGAACCCGGGCGGCAGCAGGGTGATGCAGACGTTGTGTGCGTGCCAGCGCGTGATCGAGCCTCCGATCTCGGGCCCGGCCGCGCCGGCGCGGTTCATCAGGTACACGGCTCCGAGTAACAGGTATCGGTTATTCTCGAACGCGTAGACGAGCATCTCGGGCCGCTTGGGGTCGAGGATCCGTCCGTCCTTTCCGTAGGCCTCGTGATTGAAATGGACGTCCAGGCCCGCCAGCGCCCCCTGCGGGACATAGCCATCGGCGATCGCAGCCCGGTAATCTCGATATTTGCTGATGCCGGCCTTCGTCTCCTGAGCCAGCCGCGCGGCGGCCAGCACCTGCTCTTGCGTTGGCGCCATCAACGGTGATGGGCGCATGATCGTGCCCGCCTGCGCGCGTGCGGCATGCCCGTGGGTGTGCATGTGCGGCGCGCTGCCCATCGCATGGCTGTGGGGCTGCGCCTCGGCCGCGTCGGCCTTGCCGTGTGCCACGAACGAGCCGATCCAGACCGCCGCACCCGTGACCACGGTCAGCACGACGAGCGCGCCGACCGCCGCCGTCCGGGCCAGCCGGCGCCGAAAGCCTCGGACAGGCACCGGCCTGGGCATCAGCACCAGGCCGAGCGCGGCCAGCTCGGCGAGTTTGGTGGCGATGCCGACCTGATCCGGCTCTTCGCGGCCCGAGAGGCTCGCGATGAGATACGCGACGATGCTTGTCATCAGCACAAGCGCCGCGGCGGGCCGCCATCTCCGGCTACCAAAGGCGGCCGCCGCAAGCGCCGCGAGCGCTGTGCCGCTTGCGAGAAACAGCAGCGACATCCAGGGCTCACCGTTGTGGCCGAACGGCAGGGCCAGATGGACGGCGGCGGTGATCAGCAGCAACGCCGCGGTCACCCGCGTCGCTCGCGACGCGTGCTCATAACGGGTGAGAAAGGCCGTCACCCAATCTGCCTGGCCGGATGCCAGCGCGCGGGCCAGTCTGAGTGCCGCCCATACAATGACGGGGAGGATGAGTACGGCGATCACGGCCGGGATGTGCTGCGGCGCGATGCCGCTGATCAACGGATGGGGCGTGTTCATCGGGCCACTCCTTCCACATCGTTGGCCGCCGGCGGCGCGAGCTCCGGCCGCGTTCGATCGTTCGACAGCAGAACGATGACGGCGACCGGCAGCGCCACGTTGGTGATGAGCGTCACCACGTTGATGGTGAAGTCCACTTCGCCGAGGAGGCCGATCACCGCGCTCGCAAGGAAACTTGCCAGCGACAGCGCCTCGACGATCATCGTCGCTTTTCGCGTCCATGGCCGACCCGCCGGGTACCCGCTTGCGGGTGGGGTGCCCCGCACCGCCCCGGCCGCGAGCACGAAGAGGACGGCCGGCTTGGCGAACCCCGACAGGATGGCGAGCGGGTTTCCACCGGTGAAGATCAGCAGCCCCAACCCGGCCACCATTCCGATGGCGGCCTGGAGCAGCAGCAGGACAAAGACGACGGTGGAACGGTCCTCCGTTTGCGCCGTCGGTATCGCGGTCATCTCCATCGCAGTTCTCCTCGCTTAGTGAGTGCTTCCCTTCACCCGTACTACGCGCATCAAACTTCGAGGTTTCACGAAGGACTGCGCCACCGACGGGCAGAAACCGAAGCGCTGTCATCACGCCTACACCACAGCATCGGGAGGATGCCCATGAAGGGAACAGGCACAGGCCTCATGATCGTGATTGCCGCG
>JBOGSE010000610.1:0-1483 GCA_050694895.1 bacterium
GCCTGAAAATCCCCGGCGTTGCTGCAGGAATGTGTCTCGCCATACCCGCCGCGCCCCGGCATGAAGGTCTCGACGTCGTACGTTTTGGCCATCGCCTGTCCCAGGTCTCCGCCGCAGAGGAGCACCACGCGGTACGGCAGCCCCAGCGCCTGCACGTAGTGTTCCTCGATCCTCACCAGGGATTCGTGCTCGTCTGAGGACCGGTCGGGATGGGCGTACGCGAACATCTCGACCTTGAAGAACTGGTGCACCCGATAGAGCCCCCGGATGTCGCGACCGTAGGATCCGGCCTCGCGGCGGAAGCACCACGACATCCCCGCGTAGCGCACCGGCAGCATGTGCGCCTCCAGCGTCTCCCCCATGTGGTAGGCGGCGACGCTCTGCTCGCTCGTAGCAATGAGCGCGAGGTCGTCGTCTTCGATCTTGTACGTCTGCTGAGGATCAAACGTGACGCCGCCCCACGCGGCGGTGATCACACCTGTGCGGACCAGCATCGGCGTCTGCAAAAGGGTAAAGGGCTCCTTCACCAGCATGTCGAGCGCCAGCCGCACCAGGGCGTTCTCCAGCAAGACGCCATCGCCGCGCAGGTAGTAGAACCGCGACCCCGACACCTTCGCGCCCCGCTCGAAGTCGAGGATGCCCAGGCGCGTGCCCAGCTCAACGTGGTCGAGGGGCGCGAAGTCGAAGGCGCGCGGCTCGCCCCAGGTGCGGACGACGACGTTGTCTTCGGAATCCGCGCCCTCGGGGACAGCGTCGTCGGGCTGGTTGGGCAGCGCGCGCAGCAGCAGGTCGAGCTGCGCCTCGATTCGCTCGAGATCAGGCTGGAGCTCCTTGAGGCGCGACGCGAGTTTCCGCATCTCAGCGATGCGCGCCTCGCGCGCGTGCCCGGTCAGCCTGGGGATCTCTTCATTTGCGCGGTTCTGCTCCGCGCGCAGACGCTCGATCTCCGCCAGCAGGGACCGGCGTCGCCGATCGGCATCCAGCACCTCGTCGATCGCCTGAGGATCCCGGCCACGCTTGCGCAGACCGGCCTTGAACCGGTCGGGGTGCTCGCGAATCTGCTTGAGGTCCAACATGTTGCTCCCTGTACCTATGCCAGCCGGACCGCCTTCACGCCCGTCACGCCGTCGGTGCGCTCGAGCTCGCGCAGCGCCGCCTCGGGGATGCCGCTGTCGAGCGTCAGGACCATCAGTGCGATGCCGCCCTGAGTGACGCGCCCCACATGCATGTTCGCGATGTTGACCCGGTGCGCTCCCAGCATCGTCCCAACCTTCCCGATCATCCCGGGCCGATCCGCATTCCACACGAAGAGCATTTGCTCCGCGGGGATCAAGTCGAGCCGGTAATCACCGATCTGCGTGATGCGCGCTTCGCGCCGCCCGAAGAGTGTACCGGCAAGACGCAGCGGACCACGGTTGGTCTGCACGGTCGCACCGACCATGCTCTGAAAATCCTCGCTTGCCGCGCGCCGGATCTCGCCCAC